>MDJM01000001.1 GCA_001994995.1 Candidatus Parepulonipiscium sp. PG-Nuni2H_MBin01
ATTGATAAAGAAGTTTATTTAAAAAGACCAGACTTAAGATACACTGGTAGAACTTTATTTGGAGCACGCCCTTCTAAAGGTCAAGAGTTAGAAGACCATTACTTTGGCACAATTAAACCTCGTGTTTCTGCATTTATGAAAGAGTATGATGAAGAGCTTTGGAAATTAGGTATTTTCGCTAAAACTAAACATAACGAAGTTGCTCCAGCTCAACATGAAATTGCTCCAATTTTTACAACTACTAATATAGCAACTGACCACAATCAACTTATGATGGAAATTGCTAAAAAGGTAGCTAAAAAACATGACTTAGTTTGTTTGCTACATGAAAAACCATTTGAAGGCGTTAATGGTAGCGGTAAACATAACAACTGGTCAATGTCAACAGATACAGGCGAAAACTTATTAGAGCCTGGTAAAACTCCAGCTAATAACACTCAATTTTTAGTATTTTTAGCAGCAGTTATTAAAGCAGTTGACATGTATCAGGACCTACTTAGGATAAGCGTAGCTAGTGCCGGCAATGACCACAGATTAGGTGCTAACGAAGCTCCTCCAGCTATTGTAAGTATATTTTTAGGAGACGAATTAGGCGGTATTGTGGATAGTATTGAAAGTGGCACTCCATTTGCAGGCGTTGGTGATTTACAAATGGATATAGGTACTGCTGTATTACCTCACTTCGATAAAGATACAACTGACCGTAACCGTACTTCTCCATTTGCATTCACAGGTAATAAATTTGAATTTAGAATGCTAGGTTCTTCAAGCTCTATTTCTGGAGCAAATATTATTCTTAATACTGCTGTTGCAGACGTTTTAAGTGATTTTGCTAAACAACTAGCACCTATAGATGAATCTAAAAGAGATGAAGCAATTACTAAACTTATCAAAGATACTGTTACTGACCATAAGAGAATTATATTTAATGGCGATAACTACTCTGATGAGTGGGTAGTAGAAGCTGCTTCACGTGGTTTATTAAATTTAAAAACTACTGTAGATGCTCTTGCTACGTTTATTGACCCTAAAAATGTGAAAGTTTTCACAAAAAATGGCGTATTTACTGAGTCTGAAATCCATTCAAGATATGAAATCCTTTTAGAAGAATATAGCAAAGTAATTAATATTGAAGCTATCACTACTATTGATTTAGCGAAGCAAGCAATTTTGCCAGCTGTTTTAGAATATCAAAAAATGTTAGTGGAGCTACTTGCAACTAAAACTGCATGTAACCTGCCTACTACTGTAGAAACTGCTCTTGCAACAAAAATCTCTACTTTAGCAGAAGCTTTATATAATAACATAAACAACTTAGAAGAAATAGTAGCACAAGCTAAAACTTTAACTGATTCACTAGAAACAGCTAGATACTTCTTAGATGATGTTATTCCAGCTATGACAGCAGTGAGAACTGAAGCAGATGAGCTAGAACTTACTGTAGCATCAAAATATTGGCCACTACCAAGCTATGGTGAAATTTTATATAGTGTACACTAATAACGTTTAATTTTCAATTGACCTAACTTATTCCACATTGGATAAGTTGGGTCATTTTTTTTATTATTACTATTTTACCCACTTTAAGGTATAACTATACAATTTATCTAGATTTTTTAAAATCTCTGAAAAAATATTTAACTTAAGACTATTTAAAGTTATATGAACACAATTTTCATCAAATACATAGAAATATTTTATATGATTATATATTTTATGACCAAAGTATTATAATACTATTATGTTTTTAAATAATTTTTCCGATATTTAAATTGTAGTCATAAAATAATTTTAAAATTGGGAGGTAATGAATATGCGTATAGACAATAGTATTCCAAGCATGGCACAAATAACACAAATGACACAGCCTAAAACAACCCCAGTACCACAACAGCAAAATGGCGATGAAGTAACCTCTAAACCAACTGCTGGAGTAACTTATGAAAAAAGTGTACCTCAGGATTTAGGAATTTATCAAAAACCTAGAATTGCCCCAACACAAGATACACAATATCAGGAACAAACTTCAGTGACTGCTGAGGAAATTGTAGAGTCAGATAAATATACACCAGAAGCTACTACAACAAATGAAACAGTTGACAGTTCAGATGGATTATCAGTTAAAGAACTTCAAGAAATAGAAGCACAGCAAACAGAAACTAGAATGGAGCTAATAAAAGCTATGACATCACAATCTGTGGAGACTCAGGCTAGTGCGGCGCAATCATCATCGGCTAAGGAGTTTTTAGAGCAACAAAATTTGACTACAGACCCTGAGACAAAAGCTCTATTAATTAAAGTGTTCGGTAGTGTGGAAGCAGCAGTACCAGCTGTAGGACCAACTCCTGAAGATGCAGCTTCTACAATTTCTCCTGGAGGAGCTTATTCTGTTGATGCTGTAAGTGACCGTATAATGGAGTTTGCAGTATCAGTAACTGAAGGAGATGCACAGAAGATGGAAGTTATGAAAGAAGCTGTGCAACAAGCGTTTAAAGAAGTAGGCATGGACCTTGAAACTGGTGAAGGTATGCCGGATATTACGTTTGATACTTATAAGGAACTTATGACTAGGTTTGATGCTTATCAATAAGCTTAGAACAGAAGGCTATGCATTTGCATGGCCTTATTTTTTATGCCTACTTGACATTAATTAATAAATTTGATACCGTTAATTCAACTTAAACTTAGGAGGAGTTATTATGAAAGATATTGTAGCAATTGCAAAGTCAAGAGGATTTATATTTTCAGGCTCAGAAATTTATGGTGGCCTTGCAAATACTTGGGATTATGGACCGCTGGGCGTGGAACTTAAAAATAATGTTAAACAAGCATGGTGGAAAACGTTTGTACAACAAAGCGAATATAACGTAGGGGTTGATTGTGCGATTTTAATGAACCCTCAAGTTTGGCAAGCTTCGGGACACTTAGGTGGTTTTAGTGACCCATTAATGGATTGTAAGTCTTGTAAAGAACGTTTTCGTGCTGATAAGATTATTGAAGATTTTATGCAACAAAAGGGTATTGAAGAAATTGTTGATGGCTGGAGTAATGAAAAGATGCAAGATTATATTGCAAGTAATGGTATCAATTGCCCATCGTGTGGTGAACAAAATTTTACCGATATTCGCCAGTTTAATCTTATGTTTAAAACTTTCCAGGGGGTAACTGAAGATAGTAAAAATACAGTATATTTACGACCTGAGACAGCGCAAGGTATATTTGTTAACTTTAAAAATGTGCAAAGAACTACACGTAAAAAAATCCCATTTGGCATAGGTCAAATTGGTAAATCATTTAGAAATGAAATTACTCCAGGTAATTTTATTTTTAGAACTCGTGAGTTTGAGCAAATGGAACTTGAGTTTTTCTGCAAGCCTAATACGGAGCTTGAATGGTTTGAATATTGGAAATCAACTTGTAAAAATTGGTTATTGGGTCTAGGGATTAAAGAAGATAGCATTAGGTTAAGAGACCATTCACCAGAGGAGCTATCCCATTATAGTAATGCAACATCAGATATTGAATTTAAATTTCCATTTGGGTGGGGAGAGCTTTGGGGAATTGCTAGTCGTACTGATTATGACCTTAAGCAACATCAAGAACATTCGGGTGAAGATATGAATTATTTTGATCCTGTTAGTAATGAAAAATATATTCCATATTGTATAGAACCATCGCTAGGAGCTGATAGGGTAACTCTTGCATTTTTATGCGAAGCTTATGATGAGGAGACTTTAGAAGATGGAGATACTAGAAATATTTTTAGGTTCCACCCAGCACTAGCACCAATTAAAGCTGCTATTTTTCCTTTATCAAAAAAACTATCAGAGCCTGCTGTACAAATTTATAGAGATTTATCTAAACATTTTAATGTGGAATATGATGAGACTGGCTCTATTGGAAAAAGGTATAGAAGGCAAGACGAGATAGGAACTCCATTTTGTATCACTTATGATTTTGAGTCGCAAGAAGACGGTTGTGTTACAATAAGAGAACGTGATAGTATGGCGCAAGAAAGAATTAAAATTAGTGAATTAGTAAATTATATTTCTAAACATTTTTTAATAACATGTTAATAGCAAAAAAATAAATTTTTAAATGTGTAGTACGCTTAAGCCTTTAAGCGTACTACTTTTTTCTAAAAAATCTGTAAAAAATTGCTACTAACTAGAATATAAAGGGTGATTATTAAATATAATAAAAAATACAGAGCAAACTACATTATAAATGTGTGATTATTTGTCAATACTAAGATATGATAAGAAATGACATCCATTTTTTTTTATGCAAGAAAGGTTTAATCTTATGTATTTATCACAGAATTTAATTGAAAAAGTTAGAGAGCTCAGCGATATTGTATCGATAATTTCTGAGTATACTAACCTTACAAAAAAAGGTCAAGGATATGTTGGTAAATGTCCTTTTCATACCGATAAGACTCCTTCTTTTTATGTAAGTGAGGATAAGCAAATGTACCATTGCTTTGGGTGTGGTGTAGGAGGAAACACTATAACCTTTATGATGGAAAAAGAAAATTTAACTTTTGTTGAAGCAGTAGAAAGTCTTGCTACTAGAGCTAATATTCCTCTTGAATATGAGGACTCAGTCGGAAATAGAAATGAAGAAAATGTTAAGCGTGAAGTAATGTTTAGGCTGTATAACCAGGCAGCTAGATTTTATTATTATGCATTAAATAATAACGCTAAAGATTATTTACAGAAAAGAGGTGTGAGCGAAAGGGTTATAAAAATTTTTGGGATAGGGTATTCACCACCCGACTATAATATATTGTACAAGTATTTTAAGCAGCTAGGATATGAAGATGAAATATTAATACAAAGTGGTTTATGTTTAAAAAGTGAGCGAACTGGTAATATTTATGATAGGTTTAGTGATAGGTTAATGTTTCCTATATTTAATACCAATAAAAAAGTAATTGCTTTTGGGGGCAGAGTATTTGGTGACCAAAACCCGAAATATTTAAATTCACCAGAAAGTTTAATATTTGATAAAAGCCAAACTCTATATGCTCTTAACTTTGCAAAAATGTCAAGAAGCGACTACTATATTTTAGTCGAGGGGTATATGGATGTTGTTGCTATGCATAAAGCGGGCTTTACTCAGACAGTAGCCTCGTTAGGTACTGCATTTACAAAAGCTCAGGCGCGCCTGTTAAAAAGATATACAGAGCAAGTTGTAATTTTGTATGATAGCGACAAAGCTGGAGAAAAGGCGACTCTAAGAGCAATCCCTATATTAAGGCAAGAAGGTATAAACGTTAGGGTGTTACAACTAAAAGATAGTAAGGATCCTGATGAATATTTGACTAGGTATGGCAAAGAAAGTTTAGAGAAATTAATTGATAGTGCTAAGAGTGACACATGGTTTGAGGTTTTAAGGTTAGAAAAGCAATATAACTTAAGTATTGCTGAGCAGAAGATAAGTTTTTTACAAAAAAGTTCACAAATTATAGCTAAGTTAAGTAGTGGTATTGAGCAGTTAGTATATATCGATGAAATGGCTAAGAAATATGATATAGCAACAGACGCAATTAAAGCTGAAGTTAATAAACAAGAGAGGGCAAGAAACTATACGAACGAAACATCAAATCAATTAGTCTCCACAATAAAAAAGGCAAATGTTCAGATAGAATTGCTATCAATTTTATACCATCATAAAAATATTTTTCCGAATGTAGAACCTTACATAGGAGAAGAATTGTTTGATGCAGGAATTATAAGGGATTTATTTCGTTATGTACAAACGCGTACTGAAAAGGAACTTGCATATTTAAATGCGAGTTATACTACAATAGAAGAACAAAAAATAATTTCTAACGTGATTATGGGCGATGATATAAGATATGAGGATTCTAAAGTTTTATATAAAACTCTAAATGATAGTGTAAAGGCATTAAATAATGTATATATTAAACGTCAATTAAAGACATCAACCGACCCGTTAGAACTACAAGAACTACTTTCTAAAAAAAAGGTGCTTGACAAGTTGAATATTGCACTAATAAATGGTTAGAATAGTAGACAGAGAAAGGATTGAGTATATTGAGTATATTGAAAGATGAAGCACAGCAGCAACAAAGACTGACATTTAAGATAAGACTAGATCAGCTTTTAGGTTTGGCTAAAGACAAGAATGGAGTGTTAGAGCAAAAAGATATTACAGATGCTTTTGGAGATTTGGAGCTTGAGCCAGCTAAAATTGAGCAAGTTTATGAATATTTAGAAGCGCAGAGTATAGATATTATAGGGGAGATAGTAGAAATAGACATTATTGATGAGGATGAGGCGGTAGACTTTAGTTTACCAGAAGGCATCAGTATAGATGACCCTGTAAGAATGTATCTTAAAGAAATCGGTAAGGTGCCACTTCTTTCAGCAGAAGAGGAGATAAGACTTGCACAGCGTATGGAGCAGGGAGACCAAGAGGCTAAGAAACGGCTTGCAGAGGCTAATCTAAGACTTGTGGTTAGTATTGCTAAGCGTTATGTAGGGCGGGGAATGTTATTTTTAGATTTAATCCAAGAAGGTAATTTAGGTCTTATAAAAGCGGTGGAAAAGTTCGATTATCGCAAAGGTTATAAATTTAGTACGTATGCTACTTGGTGGATTAGACAAGCAATTACACGAGCTATAGCTGATCAGGCTCGTACAATTCGTATTCCAGTTCATATGGTAGAGACAATAAATAAATTAATGCGTGTTTCAAGACAGTTGCTTCAAGAGTTAGGACGTGACCCACAACCTGAAGAAATAGCCGTAGAAATGGATATGACAGTTGCTAAAGTTAGAGAAATTATGAAAATATCTCAGGAACCGGTTGCATTAGAAACTCCTATTGGGGAAGAGGAAGATACGAACTTAGGGGACTTTATTCCAGATGAAGATGCACCTGCACCAGCAGAAGCTGCTGCATTTACGCTTTTAAAAGAACAATTAATTGAAGTACTCGATACTCTAACAGACCGTGAGCAGAAGGTTTTGCGTTTAAGGTTTGGGCTTGATGATGGGCGTGCAAGAACTCTTGAAGAGGTTGGAAAAGAGTTTAATGTCACAAGAGAACGCATTAGACAAATAGAAGCGAAAGCTCTTAGGAAATTGCGTCATCCTAGCCGTAGCAAAAAATTAAAAGACTATTTAGAGTAGAATTAACTTCTACTCTTTTTTTTGAGGTGAATATTATGAGATTATCAAAACGATTATATAACATAACTAAGTTTGTGCCAATGCAAACTATTTTAGCTGACATTGGCACTGACCATTGTTACATTCCTATATATCTTAGACAAGAAGGTATTGTTAAACATGTTTTTGCAAGCGATATAAATCCTGGACCTTTAGATAATGCTATTAAACATATAAATAAATATAATATTACAGGTATTGAAACAAGGCTTAGTAATGGGCTTGAAAATTTTACTGACGATGATAGCATTGAAACTGTTATCATTGCTGGTATGGGGGGGGCTATGATGATAGATATTTTAGAAAAAGCTTGTTTAAATACTGTTAAAAGATTAATATTGCAACCCCAACTTGGGCAAAATAAAGTTAGAAAATTTTTGCATCAGAAAGGTTTTAGAATTATAGATGAGGAATTTTTAGAAGATGAAGGTAAGTTTTATACTATTATTGTAGCCGAGGTAGGTGATGAAACTTATAGTGATGAGTATTTCTATGAATATGGTTACCATGTAGTTAATAAAGCTAATTCAGATTTTCAGAAATATTTATTCATTAGAGGTAAAACATTTGAGCGTATTTTTAGAAATTTTACTAATTTTAAAGATAGGGAAAAAGTAGATAATTTAAAGGCTGAATATAAAATTTATAAACAAACACTAAAATATATAGAGCTTAAGTAGGAGAAAATTATAATGTATACTATAAAAGACATCATGGAAAAGTTAGACGAGCTAGCTCCAATTATATTGGCTGAAAGTTGGGACAATGTAGGGATTTTAGTTGGAGATACAAAACAGAAGGTTACTAAGATTATGTGTGCGTTAGATGTTGATAGAGCTGTATTACAAGAAGCAGTTAGAGAAAATGTGGATTGCATCGTTACTCACCACCCATTTATTTTTGGTGCAATTAAAAAAGTGGACTATACAACCCCTATAGGACATGGAATAAAAACTTTAATACAAAATAATATTTCGTTAATTTCTATGCATACAAACTTAGATAGTGCGGCTGGGGGAATTAATGATATTATATGCGAAGGCCTTGGTATTACTGATACGAGAGTGTTAGCAGACCCTACAAATTGTGAACCACAAGAGGGGCTTGGAAGGTATGGCCAAATAAATTCTATGCCCCTAAATAAATTTATTGAGAAAGTAAAGCAATATTTCGGCATACAATATGTAAGAGTTGTTGGCGACTTAAAAGACGATATTACGAGTGTTTCCGTGTGTTCAGGTAGCGGCAGTTCATTTATAGGGGAAGCATCTAGAGTGTCGCAAGTTTATATAACAGGCGATGTTAAATTTCATGAAGCACAAGATGCACTAAGTAAAGGCCTTGCTATAATTGACGTGGGGCACTATGCGTCTGAACAAATAGTTGTACCAAAACTTAAAAATTACTTGCAACAGTATTTAGATATACCAGTTATATGTACTGGAGTAAATGGTGAAGTTTTTAGAACGTTATAGGGGTGGTTAAAATGACGTATTACGAGTATGCAAAACAAAATTTTATTGATAACAAAGTAATGGCTTTTAGAGGAAAAAAGGGACTAATTGAGTTGTATAGCTCAGTAAAAGATGAAGATATAGAGACACTTACGCCTATTTTTCTTACAGATAAAGATGGAATGCGAATTTACCGTAGAACTGCTACTTTTATCTTGGTCGTGGCTACGCAGATGTTATTTGATAAAGAATTGATAGTTAATCATCATATTAGCGGTGGATATTTTTGTGAATTTAAAGATACTAAAGTTGTTTCTAAAGAAGATATTAATCTTATAAAAGAAAAAATGCAACAATTGGTGGATGCAAAGTTACCTATAATTAAAGAGGTTATTTTAACCGATGATGCTATAGCTAGTTTTGAGGAGCAAAGATTATTAGGCAAAAGTGAGCTTTTTCATTACAGAAGAGCTTCAACCGTAAACACTTATGTATTAAAAGGAATAAGAGACTATTTTTATGGGTATATGCTACCTAATACCGAACTCGTAAACGTTTTTGATTTAATGCCTGTAGAAGGCGGGTTTATATTACAATTTCCAGATACCGTTGACCCTTCTAAAGTGACTAATTGGGCTAATCAGCCTAAGTTAGCAGCGGTATTTAAGGAATCTAAGGAGTGGGCTAGAATATTAGGGGTTGACGTGGCGGCGGCGCTTAATAGATGTATTGTAGAAGGTACGATTGCAGACTTAATTAGAACACAAGAGGCACTGCATGAGAAGAAGATAGCTGCTATAGCAGATGCCATTATATGTTGTGGTACTAAAAAAGTGGTGCTAATCTCAGGGCCATCCTCATCTGGTAAAACTACATTTTCTAAAAGACTTTGTGTGCAGCTTAAAGTTAATGGGCTAAAACCTAAATTGATTTCTATGGATGATTATTTCGTAGATAGAGAGCTTACTCCGCGTGATGAGTTTGGGGAGATTGATTTTGAGTCTGTAGATGCGATAGATATTGAGTTATTTAATAATACGCTAAGTGAATTAGTTGATGGTAAAATAGTTGAAATACCAAGTTATAATTTTAAAACTGGTAGTAGAGAGTATAAAGGGAATTTTTTACAATTAGATGAAGGTGACATTTTGGTAATTGAGGGAATACATGGGCTAAATCCTAAAATTGGTAGTAGTATATCTATGGATCAAAAGTACAAAATTTATGTAAGTGCACTAACTCAGCTAAATATAGACTATCATAATAGGATTTCTACAACTGATAGCCGACTGCTGCGCCGAATGATTAGAGATAATACTTATAGAGGGATAACACCAGAGGAAACTCTCTCAAGATGGGCATCGGTAAGACGTGGAGAGGAAAAAAACATATTTCCATATCAAGAAGAAGCAGATATGATGTTTAACACAGTACTTATTTATGAGCTTGCTGTATTGAAACAAAAGGCGGAAGCGTTATTATTTGGTATAGATAGAAGCTCTATATATTATGAAGAAGCAAAAAGGTTGCTTAAGTTTTTAGAATATTTCTTAGGAACAGATACTACTCAAATTCCATATAACTCGATATTAAGAGAATTTATTGGTGGATTGAGAGTATAATTAAGGTGTGGTAAATTTTTAAAATGTTTATAGGCGTTGACACTATGCTAGATATATGATAAATTGTAAAATGTAAGTAAGTCAGATAGTCGCAAGCACAGAATCGAAAGGTTGTGTTTGAGGAACGTCCGAGCTTCATAGAGCAGAGTGCTGGATAACACCCAGTGGAGGCGACTCTAAGGAAAGTGCAACAGAAATAAACCACCTACATTATGTAGGAAAGGATGGAAAGGCGAGGTAAGAGCTCACCGTC
Organism: Candidatus Parepulonipiscium sp. PG-Nuni2H_MBin01; assembly: GCA_001994995.1. Lineage (GTDB taxonomy): Bacteria > Bacillota > Clostridia > Lachnospirales > Cellulosilyticaceae > Parepulonipiscium > Parepulonipiscium primum. The sequence continues at coordinate 10,532 of MDJM01000001.1, forward strand.
TTCTTGGTGACAAGAAGAGCAATGTAAACCCCACTTGAAGCAAGACCGTATAAAGACTTTTGTGGCTGCTCGTCACGTCTTAGGTAGGTCGCTAAAGTGTCTAGGTAACTAGGCACATAGATAGATGACTGTCAAATACAGAACTCGGCGTATAGATTTGGTTACATTTCTATTGACGTAAATTATAATTTATATTATAATTAAATGTAGTGCTTTAAATTAATTCTCCGTACAATGCATAAAGCACCACACCGCAAACCGGAGGGAGTGAAAATTAATGTCAGAAGTTACTGTTCGCGAAAATGAATCTTTAGATAGTGCACTTCGTCGTTTCAAAAGAAACTGTGCGAAGGCAGGTATTATGCAAGAAATTCGCAAAAGAGAACACTATGAGAAACCTAGTGTTAAGCGCAAAAAGAAATCAGAAGCAGCACGCAAAAAAAATAGACAATACTAATTGGTCAACTACCCCCACCTAAGTAGGGTGGAGGCTTATAAAAGGGGATTCACATGCTTATGTGAATTCCTTTTTTATTTGCATTAGGACAAATTTAGACGAATAAATATAGTAAAAGGGTATACAATGGTATGCCCTTTTTAAATGAGAGGGGAAAACATGGTGCATTTTATATATTAAAGTATGCTTGTCTTTTTTATTTATAAGTGGATATGAAATTTGCTATATTTAAATGGGGTATACATGTCCTTTTTATAGCATAAGATGTAGAGAGGAAGGGGTCAGACATGAGGCAAAAAAAGCTTGGTAGTAGACTGTCTATGGTTAAGCAATTTATAAATTCAATTGAGGGCGTTGAGGAGGCAGTTGAAAACATACCATTAGTTACGATTTTGGGCACACGTAGCGTTAGTGTGGAAAATTTTTTAAATATAGTGGAGTATGGCCAAGAAACAATAAGGCTTAAAACTAAGCTTGGACAAATAGTTATTGAAGGAAAAGGTTTATTTGCAAAAAGCATGAACCAAGAAGAAATTGTTATTAAAGGCAAAATAGAAAATCTAAGTTTTATAAAATAATACTAGGAGGAGATACTTTGTTTGTATATTTATGGAATTATTTAAGAGGTTATGTTATAGTAGAGATAAGTGGACTTAAGATAGAAAAATTTCTAAATGGGGCACTCAAAGAGGGTAATAATTTTTGGGACGTAAGACAAGATGGTGAAAAAGTCACATTAAAAACAACAAGAGACGGCTTTAAAAATTTAAAACCTATGGCAAATAGGTCAAAGTGTCAAGTAAGAATAATAGATAAGGTTGGATTACCATTTCTGGCATTTAGATATAGAAAGAGGAAAATGTTACTAGCAGGGGCTGGTATCTTTATTGGGCTAGTTTGGTTCCTAACATCTTTTGTGTGGTTAGTAGAGGTTGATGGGAATAATTTACTTGAGGAAACAGATATAATAGCAACATTAAAAGATGGGGGCTATACTACTGGGAAAATGAAGTGGGATATGAACCTTAGAGAAGCAGAGCAATATTTAATAAATGAACATCCAGAGATTTTATGGGCCGGAATTAGTTATCAGGGAACTAAGCTTAATGTGCAAATTACAGAAGCTGTGCCAAGACCTGTAATACATAATGAAACGGACGCAACGGACATTGTTGCAAATCGTGATGGAATTATTACATATATTGCTACTAGCAAAGGTTTGCCACTTGTAAGAAAAGGTGATACTGTTAAAAAAGGTGATGTATTAGTTGCAGGAGCAGTCCCTTTGGATAGTGATATAGTAACCAGCGTAGCCTATGTAAATGCTGAGGCGGAAATATTAGCACAAACTTTATATGTGTTAGAAGCATCTGCGCCTCTTGATATAGCGGTTAAAAACTATATCGATAGTGAAATTAAGACAACCCATAGTATTAAAATATTTGACAAGCAGTTTAATGTGTTAAAAGCGAGCGCTCCAGCCGGAGAATATGATACATTAGTAACTATTGACCAGTTTAAGCTTACTCAGTCATATCCATTACCGTTTTACTATATAAAAACTGAACAAGTACCATATACTGCTGAAAATATTACTCAAGAGCAATCTGTTGTAGAAGACAAGCTAGAGGGTGCATTAAATGATGCTCTTTTAGAAAAAATAGGTGCTAGTGGTAATATAGTTAGAAAGGAAATTGTATATAATGTAATAGATGGTACTGTTGTGGGAATTTTACATGCGGTTGTAGAGGAGGATATAAGTGAGGAAGTACTTTTAGCGCCACCACAGCAAAACGAACTAGAAGGAGTTGAAGTAGATGGCAGCAATTGAGAAGAAAATTCATATTCCTACTGAATACATGGCGGTTATATTTGGTAGTTTTGATGCTCACATAAGAAAGATAGAAAAAGCGTTAGATGTAACATTTGTAGTTAGAGGAGAGAGTGTTAAGTTACTAGGAGAGGCTTATAATGTTAAGCTTTCTAATATGGTAATTAAGGAGCTTGTGAATTTCGCAAGTAAGGGAGATGCTATTGACGAACAATTAGTTGATTATACATTGAGTGCTATTACTAAAGATAGACAAGATGACTTAAAGCAGGTTAATTCAAATGTAGTTACACTCACTTATCAAGGCAAACCTATTAAGGCAAAAACTAGTGGTCAACAAGAATATGTAGATTTGATTCGTAAAAATATGGTGGTGTTTGGAATGGGGCCAGCAGGTACAGGGAAAACGTATCTAGCTATGGCAATGGCTATAGACGCATTTAAAAAGGGAGAAGTCAATAAGATTATTTTAACAAGGCCAGCAATTGAGGCTGGAGAAAAGCTTGGTTTTTTACCAGGAGACTTACAGAGTAAAGTTGACCCTTATTTACGCCCGTTATACGATGCATTGTTTGAGATAATGGGGCCAGATAACTTTGATAAAAATATGGAAAAAGGACTTATTGAAGTTGCGCCATTAGCTTATATGAGAGGACGTACTTTAAATAATGCGTTTGTAGTATTAGATGAGGCACAAAACACTACACCTCAGCAGATGAAAATGTTCCTTACTAGGCTAGGGTTTAACTCAAAAGCTGTAATTACAGGGGATATGACGCAGATTGACCTTCCTAGCGATAAAAAAAGTGGTCTTTCTGAGGCTTATAAGGTGCTTACAAATGTTGAAGGTATTGGAATGTGCCCTTTAAATCGAAATGATGTTGTTAGACATCCACTTGTACAGAAAATTGTGGATGCATATGAACTATATGAAACGAAAACGAAATCTTAAGGCGTAAGCGAGGGGGTACAAATGAGAAACGAAAAAACAATTACAATAATGTTAGTAATATTATCCCTATTGGGCACACTATTTATGATAGCTACTGGTAATCTATTTACTAAAAAGTTAGCATTGGATGTAGATGATATTGCTCCTATAGACTTCTATGCACCGTATGATATAGAAAATACTATTGCCACTGATAATAAAAAATCTCTTGCATCAAGTGCTGTAGAGCCTATTTTTGCACTTGATGAGACTATTTTAGAATCGATTATTGCTAGGACACAAAGTTTATTTGAATACGTAGATGCAGTAATTAAAATTCGAGATAGCAGTGAATTTGCTATATCAGTTGATTTATCTAGACAGTTTAGTATTCCAACTGAATCTAGCACTATAAACTATTCTCAAATATTGCACTCAAAATCTGATATACCGCTTATGAGTAGCCAATATGACCTGCTGTTGCAAGCTTCTCAAGATTTGTTAAATGATTTAGAAGAACGGGTTATAGTACTGCTGAAGGAAATTTATAGTGTTGGTATAAATGAAGCTGATATAAGAGCTTTAGATATTGGGCAGATGATATTAGAAATAGGTGTCTCGCCAATGTATCAGCTAGTACTAGAAGACATAATAGAGTTACAGCTAGTAACCAACCTTCGGCTAGATGAGGAAGCTACTGAGGAATTAAGGAGAATTGCAAGTGATGCAGTTGAACCGGTTATGGTAGTGCAAGGCGAGAAGATAATTGGTAGAGGAAGCCGGATTACTGAAGAGGCTTACTTATTACTAGAAAAGAGTGGTGAAGTTGGTAATAGTGAAGTAGATAACATAATTCAATATGTGGGTGGTGCGCTGTTTATCTTAGTTATGTATTGCTTTATATTGCATTATGTAAATTTGCACAAAGTTATTGGTAAGTTAACATTCGGTGGAAAAAATTTATTATTTATGTTGTATATTTTAACGCTAATTATGGCAAGACTTATGATAAATCAAAATTATGAAATTATACCACTACATGTTGGCTCTATGATTATAGCTATGTTGCTAGGTAAGCAAGTTGCTGTACTGTTTCATGTAATTACAACAATTGTAACAACGCTAATATTTAATTCGGATATGTCATTTATTATATATCATTTGGTAGTTGGAACTATGGGCATATTTGTTATAGTGCATATGAAAGAGCGAAAAGATATGTTAAAGATTGCTATTATTTTAGGAGCGCTTCAGTGTGTTATAGCCGCGTCAATTGCTCTGTTAGTAGGAGCACAAAGTTCAACTAACGATATAGTAACAGGAGCTATGCAGTCATTTGGAATAGGGATGTTTGCAGTAATATTTGTTGGTGGTAGTTTGCCTATGTGGGAATCGGCTTTTAATTTTGTAACAGCATTTCAATTACTAGAGCTTACGAACCCTAATCAACCTTTACTTAGAAGGTTATTATTAGAAGCTACAGGGACTTATCATCATAGTTTACTAGTTGCTAATTTAGCAGAAACTGCTGCAAATGATATAGGTGCAAATCCTCTGCTGGCAAGAGTGGGAGGTTATTATCATGATATAGGAAAGCTGACTTGTGGAAACTACTTTAAGGAAAACCAAACTGTGGAAAATCCTCATGATTATTTAGACCCGCGCTCTAGTGCTGGCATCATAATTTCTCATGTTACTGCTGGAATGGAGCTAGCCACTCAGTATAATTTACCAAAGTGTGTGTGTGATATGATTATCCAGCATCATGGTCAGGGAGTAATGCAGTATTTTTATATTAAAGCCCAAAACGCAGGTGAAGAGAATATTAGGAAAGAAGACTTTACCTACCCCGGTCCAAAGCCTCAGACTAAAGAAGCTGCACTTATTATGCTTGCTGATGTTGTTGAAGCTACTACTAGGTCAATGCAACATAAGTTTGGCCCTGATTTTACCTTAGAGGACTTAGTTAGAAAGATGGTTAGACAAAAGTTAGATGAAGGAGAGCTTGATGAATGCCCTTTATACATTTCAGATATTGAAACTGTAATTCAAAGCTTTACTAGAACACTTAAAGGTATGTATCATGAAAGAATTGAATATCCAGAAAGAAAAGAAAATTCGTAGTCCAGAGTATTCTCTGGACTAAATATAAAAAGGTTTGTGAAAGGAATATATTATGTTGATTGAGATTAATGATGAATTAGATTTTTTAACTCGCCACCCAAATATGAAACACGATATTGAGATGGTAATTGAAGAATGCTTAAGAACAGAAGATATACCTTGTACTGTTGAAGTAAGTTTAAGTTTTGTGGACAAGAACCGTATTCAAGAGCTTAATAAGGAGCATAGAAATATAGATAGGCCTACAGATGTATTATCATTCCCGTTGTTAGAAGATGGTGAGTTAGATACTGAATTAGATACTGAGTTTGACCCAGTTTTAATTGGAGATATAGTAGTTTGTGAACAAATAGCTATTGAGCAAGCACAAGAGTATGGCCATTCTATAGAGCGTGAAGTTTGTTTTTTAGTTGCACATAGTATGTTTCATTTGTTAGGTTATGACCATATGGATGAGGGTGATGAAACTGTTATGCGCACTAAGCAAAACTTAGTATTAGATACGTTAGGTATATCTAGATAGAGGTGTCGAGATGGAAAGAGAGCTAATAGATAAAGCAAAAGAAGCAATGAAAAATGCACATGCTCCGTATTCAGGATTTCAAGTAGGTTCTTGCGTTTTGATGAAAAGTGGTAAAACGTATACAGGATGTAACATTGAAAACGCTTCTTATGGTGCTACTAATTGTGCGGAGAGAACTGCAATTTTTAAGGCGGTTTCAGAAGGTGAAGGGGAGATTGAAGCTATAGCTATAGTAAGCTCGGGCAATATGGTAACCTATCCTTGTGGTATTTGTAGACAAGTTATTAGTGAATTTATGAAGGAAGGTAAGTTTATATTTGAAAATGAAAAAGGTGAAATTATAACGCATACTTATAAAGAAATTTTCCCTTATTCATTTACTAAAGAAGACTTAGATAAGGCTGAAGAAAACTGAACAATTAAAGGGAAGAGGAACGATAATGGAAGAATTTAGATCAGGATTTATATCAATAATAGGGCGTGCAAATGTAGGTAAATCTACGCTTATGAATAGGTTAGTAGGAGAAAAAATTGCGATTATGTCTAATAAACCTCAAACTACGAGGCATAAGATACAGTCAATTTTAACTACACAGAAATTTCAAGCGATATTTATTGATACACCTGGGATTCATACACCAAAGACAAAGTTAGGTAATTATATGGTTAAAGCTACTAATACGACTTTAAATGAAGTTGATATTGTTTTATATTTAGTGGAGCCAGATACAAGAATAGGTAAGTTAGATGCTGAAATTATAGAGCGTTTAAAGACAGTGACTTCAACGGTATTTTTATGTATTAATAAAATTGATTCTGTTTCAAAAGAGCAAGTGGCGGAGTCTATTAATTGTTATAAAGATGCTATGGATTTTGCAGAGATTGTTCCTATATCAGCATTTGAAGGGGCAAATCTTAATGAATTATTAAATTGTATTTATGAGAATTTACCTCAAGGGCCGAAATTTTTCCCTGAGGATATGATAACCGATCAACCTGAGCGTCAATTAGTAGCAGAGCTTATAAGAGAAAAGGCTCTTCATTTATTAGACCAAGAAATACCGCATGGGATTGCGATAGAAATTAATACTATGAAACAACGCGAAGATAGTGAAATGGTGGATATTGAAGCGACTATTATATGTGAACGCGAATCTCATAAACGAATTATAATTGGTAAAAATGGAGAAATGATTAAAAAAATCGGCACTAATGCTAGACATGATATTGAGAGACTACTAGGTTCAAAAATTTTCCTAAATTTATGGGTAAAAATTAAAAAGAACTGGCGAGACAGTGATTCTATGTTAAAAAATTATGGATATAATAAGCAAGAGCTTTAAATAATAAGCCCCCTCACGATATATATATGAGATATTGGTAACAATTTTATAGTATTGAAATGCTGAAATTACGTATCATATATTAATAGTAAAGGGGGTAATTATATGACAGATTTTTGGAAAACATTTATAGATACAGGAAGTATAGAAAATTATTTAACTTATAAATCTAGTGAAACAGAAGATTATGAGGTGGCAGAAGATTGGGTGTATGAACAATGACAGTAAAAGGAATTATTATAAAAGAAAACATAGTAGGAGAGGGTGATAAATATATCACCCTTTTTACGCACGAATTAGGACAAATACAAATATCAGCATTAAAATCAACAAATTATAAGTTTTGTTCTGTCACGCAGTTATTTGTATACGGCATATTTGAAATAAGTAAAATATATAGTAGATATAAATTAATTAATGTAGAAATTATAACCACATTTTATAAAATCCGAGAAGATATATTAACACTTAGCTACGCTATGTATATTATGGACTTTTTGCTAGAAGTAACAAAAGAATCACTACGACAAAGCGACCTTTTTCAATTAACATTGTATACACTTCATGAGCTGACTAAAAGTAATCCCTCTTTAAAATTAATCCGTTGTATATATGAACTTAGAGCAATGCGCTGCCTTGGCTTTATGCCTAATACACAAGACTGCACCCAATGTGGCAATGCAATTGGGGAACTTGATATGACTAAAAAATATTACTTTTCTGTAGCTGATGGCGGTTATACGTGTTGTTCGTCAAGTAAGCATAGATTAAGATATGATACGATTCATACTATAAGGCATATTTTAAATAGCGATTATAACCATTTATATAAATTTGAGTTATTACCTGAGATATATAATGAACTTGCTAGTTTTGTTATACAATATACAGTTTACCATATAGAAAAATCTTTCCGCACACTTAGTTTTATAAGAGAAATAGAAAGAATTTTGCTTATATAGAGGGCTTGAACAAATTCCTCAAATATAATAGAATAAAAAGAAAAAGGAGCTACTGATGAAATTATTATTGATAGATGGGCTAAGTATTGCTAATAGGGCATTTTACGGGATACCCCATTTAAGTACGAAAGACGGCTTAGCCACTAATGCAATTTATGGCTTTCTTAATATTATGTTTAGTTTTATAGAAAAAGAAAAGCCAGATTTATTGGGTATTGCATTTGATGTAAGTAAACCTACATTTAGACATTTGATAAATGAGGATTACAAAGGGAATAGAAAAGGAGCACCTGCAGAATTAAGCCCCCAAATTCCCGTTTTAAAAGAAGTTTTAGATGCTATGAATATTTTTAGAATAGAACAAGAAGGATTTGAAGCTGACGATTTACTTGGGAGTATTGCTAAAATTGCACAGTCTCAATCATTAGATGTAGTAGTTGTATCTGGGGATAAAGATTTATTACAAATTGCCACCGATACAATAGAGATAAAATTAGTAAGAACAAAAGATACAGATAGTTATTTTGCAAAAGATGTAATAGAAGCTTATGGTGTAACGCCAACTGAATTTATAGATGTAAAAGGGCTTATGGGAGACTCATCTGATAATATTAAAGGTGTACCGGGTGTTGGAGAGAAAACAGCGCTTAAATTAATTCGCGAATATCATTCTATAGAGAATTTATATGAACATATAAGTGAAATAAGTGGGAAGAAGCTAAAAGAAAACTTAGAAACTTATAAAGAGCAAGCGTTAGAGAGTAAGTTTTTAGCTACAATTAAAAGTGATATAGAAGTTGAATGTAACTGGGAGCAGTTTAGTTATAACCTTAAGTTGACACCTCAAATTGAACAGATATTTGAACGATTAGAGTTTAGGAAGATGTTAAATAGGTTTCAATGTGCACCTGCGCAGAAGATAGATGTTAATATTGTAGAGCCAGTTTATTTAGAAAATATTGATAATCTGGAGTTAGCTATTAGTGTATTTGTAGAAGATAATAATATTTTCATAGGGTATGAGAATAATTATATAAAGGCGGATTTATTGGAGCCTAATCATCATGCGTATGTAAAGAATTTTTTTGAGAGTGATAATAAGAAGTATATTTATAATAGCAAATGGCTAAGACATAAATTATATGATTTTGGAATAATGTTAAAATCCGATGTGTTTGATATTATGATTGCATCTTATTTACTAGACCCTTCAGAGGCGGACTATGATTTATCGTTAGTAGCTAAAAAGTTTTTAAACGATGGCCGAGTAATTCATCTAGATACATTATTAGGAACTGGGAAAAGTCGTAAAAAATGGAGTGATTTAGATGATGAGCAAGTGGCACAGCAGTTAGGAGTACGAGCTTTAGTAATAAAAGAGTTAGTTAAAATAATGTCAGCTTTATTAGAAGAACAAGAAATGATGGACTTATTTTTAAATATAGAAATGCCTCTTAGCGAAGTGTTATTTGATATGGAATTAGAAGGAATAACTATTGACCCAGATGCATTGAAACAATACGGTGCTAAGTTGCAACAGCTAATTGAGCATATTGAACAAGAGATATATGAGGTGGCAGGAGAAAAGTTTAATATTAACTCGTCTAAACAATTGGGAGTTATTTTATTTGAAAAAATGAATATTCCAGTTGTTAAAAAGACTAAAACTGGGTATTCAACTGCTGCAGATGTACTTGACAAATTAAAAATTGACTATCCTATTGTGTCTAAAATCCTAGAGTATAGACAGTACACTAAACTACAGAGCACATATGTAGTAGGGTTATTAAAAGTTATGGGAGAAGACAATAAAATCCATTCAACGTTTAATCAAACAATAACAGCTACAGGACGAATTAGTTCCACCGAACCAAATTTACAAAACATTCCTATTAGAATGGAGCTAGGCAGAGAAATACGCAAGGTATTTATACCTAAAAATGATGATTATATTTTTCTAGATGCAGATTATTCACAAATTGAATTAAGAGTACTAGCTGCTATGTCAGACGACCCTATAATGAAGCAGGCATTTACTAACGATATTGATGTACACACGTTAACAGCATCGCAAGTTTTTAATGTACCTATTGAAGATGTTACAAGTACACAAAGGTATCAAGCAAAAGCTGTTAATTTCGGGATAGTGTATGGCATTAGTGCATTTGCATTATCAGAAGACATTGATGTAACTCCAAAAGAAGCCCAAGTTTATATAGATAATTATTTTGAAAATTACCCTGCTATAAAAGGATTTTTAGATACGTTAGTTAAAGAGGCTACTATGTATGGCTATTCTACTACATTATTAAACCGTAGACGTTATGTGCCTGAGTTAGCTGCAAAAAATCATAATATTAAAGAGTATGGCAAAAGGATTGCTATGAATATGCCAATTCAAGGTACTTCAGCAGATATTATAAAAATTGCTATGGTTAACGTTTATAAGAGACTTAAAGGATTTAAATCTAAACTTATTTTAACTGTACATGATGAATTGTTATTAGAAGTATATAAACCTGAACAAGATGATGTAACTGCTATTTTAAAAGCTGAAATGGAAAATGCTATTGAGTTATCAGTACCTTTATTGGTGGAGGTGCATAGTGGGAATAGTTGGTTTGGGGCTAAATAGTGAGGAGGGTGCATGGATATAAGATATCCTTGCGGATTTTATATGAAAATATTAGGGATAGTTGGTGGTATAGGCGCTGGAAAAAGCACAGTAACAGATATATTTGAGAAAAATTTTGATATACATGTTATAAATACAGATAAAATTGGACATGAGGTATTATTAAAAACAGGAAAAGCATATGATATGATTATAGCTGAATTTGGTACAGCGATATTAGATGATGATGGTGAGATTATACGTGAAAAATTGGCTAATATAGTTTTTTGTGATGAAGAAAAGTTAAAAAATTTAAATAGCATTATGCATCCTTGTATTTATGAAATTGTAGTAGAACGAATTAAACAAGCAACAAATGAATATGTACTTATAGAAGCAGCACTCCTGATAGAGAGTGGCTTTTATAAGTTAGCGGATATAATAATTGGAGTGTATGCTGATGAAGATTTGCGAATACAAAGAATTATGAATCGTAATAATTATACGTATGAGCAAGCAAAAGACAGGATTAACGCTCAGTTAAAATGGAAAGATTTAAGAGATATGGTTGATATTGTTATAGACAATAGTAACGACATAGAATTTACAACAACACAAGTAATTGCTAGCTTATAACAATAGTTAATTTTGTGAGGAGTGAATAATGAAATATAAGAGGTTAATACTAATAATACTTATAATACTAGTTGTAACTAAATCTGTGTATATGCTTTATCCAATGCCTTATAAAGAATATATATTTGAGTTGGCTGATGAATACGACTTAGAACCCACATTAATTTATGCAATTATCCAGACTGAAACGCATTTTGACTATATGGCAGTATCACGTAGTAATGCTAAGGGGCTTATGCAGATAATGGATATGACAGGCGAGTGGGGTGCCGATGAACTTGACATTGATGACTTTACTCCTGAGATGTTATTTAATCCATATGTTAATATTAGAATAGGAACATGGTATATTGATAAACTGATAAGTCAATACGACGCAAATGTAGATATGGCGCTGATGGCCTATAATGCGGGGAGTGGAAATGTAGCAAAGTGGTTGGCCGACACAAAATATAGTAGCGACGGTAAAACGGTACATACGATTCCATTTAATGAAACTAAAAATTATATAAAAAAAGTCAATTTCCATAAGAGAATTTATGACTTACTTTATTAAATAAAAGGAGAACCTTATGATAAATTTGTTATTTGTCTTATTTTTTTTAATAGGATGTTCAAATAATGAAGTAGCACAACTAGAAGAATTTGAGTATGTTGATTATGTGGAGTATGCACAAGAGGATGACTATGTTACAAATGAAGTATTATCGTTAAATACGACTAGTAACAAAAGTGACCATGAATTAAGATTAGCTATGCATACGCCAAAAACATTAAATCCTATATATAATATGGACGAAACTGTGGACCAAGTGATGCATCTTATATTCGATACGTTAGTTAATATTGAAACTGATGGAAATGTGACAACTAATTTAGCAGAGTATTGGAGCGTGAACACTAGTGATAACAGTATAACTATTGTACTTCGTGATGATGTATATTGGCATGATGGACAGTTGTTACAAGCTGATGATGTGGTATATACTATAGGAGCAATTAAAGCAGCGCCTGATAGCATTTATAAAGTGAATGTAGACAATATGTCTTATGCATTAGAATTAAGTCCAAATACAGTACAAATTTTTTATAATCAGCCATTTAGTGGTATGTTGCAAACTTTATTTATACCAATTTTACCACAACATATTTACGATGTACCATATGAACAAGCTGCAGCAATAGAGCCTGTTGGTAGCGGGCCATTCTATTATGAAAGTAGTGTTTTATTAAAATCACTATCTCTAGCACGTAATTTAGTATATTTTAAAGGTGCACCATCGATTACAAATATAGAGGTAACTTTAACACCTGACCATGAAGCTACTCTTTCAGCATTTGAGCAGGATTTAATAGATGTAATATATACTGAAGTAATGGACTGGGGGAAATACACTAAAGATAAGTCGGCAAATATATATGCTATTCCAACGCAAAAGTATGAGTTTATTGGAATTAATTTTTCAAATCCTAGTTTAAGTAAGCTTGGGGTTCGGGAGGCGTTGCTTTACGGTTTAGACAGAGAATCGTTGGTGAATATTTACTACCTTGGGCAAGGTACAGTAACAGATACTCCTGTTAGCCCTAATAATTATCTTTACGATAATACGCTATCTATTACTAAATATGATAGAGAAACTGCTAGGCTGTTGCTTGCAAAGGAAGGGTTTGAATACGATAAGGAGTTACAGTTTAAATTACTCGTAAATAAAAATAATCTAGAACGACTTCAAGTAGCGCAAGGAATTGCTAGAACGTATAGTGAAGTGGGAATTAATATTGTGATTGAAGAAGTGGATGTAGAAACGTTTACTAAGCGAGTTTACTCAGGTAATTATGAATTATTTTTAGGTGGATGGCAGCTGTCTTATATCCCAGATTTAACTTTCGCATTTCATTCAGAAGGTGAGCATAATTTTATAAATTACAATAATAGTGAAATGGATGTACTGCTAGGAACGGCATTTCGTACCCATCCAAGTTTACTTAAAGATGTATACTCAAAGTTACAGCAGTTTATAATACAAGATATTCCTTACGTTAGTTTATTTTTTAAAAATGGTGCCTTAATAACTAAACCATGCGTGAAAGGAACTATATCACCTGACCCACTTAACATATTCAATGATATTCATTTATGGGAAGTGACTAATTAGAGCAGTAGATACTTTAATCTACTGCTTTTTTTAATGTCTAAAAGTATAATTTTGAAAAATATATCATAGTATTTAAAAAGTTTTTGATTTTTGGGAACTTAAGTAGATGTTATAACGTCTACATAGTATAAGATTAAATAATGGGGGAATTATATATGAAAAAATTATTAGCAGTAATTTTAGGTGCAGTATCAATTATGGGTAGTACAGTTTATGCAAACCCTGCACCAGCACCATCAACATCATCTTCACAATTAGCAAACTATGCTCAACTAGGCATAAAATTAAATGGAATACCAACTACACCAATAATTCAAGGCAATGAAGTTTATGTATCCCTAAACCAGTTAATGCAATATTATCCATTCCAAATAGCCTACACATCTCAAGGGCTAGAAGTTAGTATGTGGCAAACATCATCTACTCAACCTACACTTCCAAATGATTGGCTAGTAGATGCGCAATATATTAATCAAGCAACTATAAAGTCTATTAATGATGCAGTATCACAAATCGTAGTTTTACCATATGGTTTAGATGATAATATTCATAACTATATTGCATTAAATGTATCGCACGAAACTATTACAGGTTCTAACCTAAGGGTAGGAATGACAGTTTCAGTTGCACACTCATCTGCATTAACTCGCTCCACACCAGCGCAGGCAACAGCATATTATATAATACCTACATCACCTAGTAACTTTACAATGCATAATGTAGAAATTATTGGTATTTCTAAAGGGGCTAACGACTGGACTATTACTGTGGGTAATCCTAATAATCCGCTAAGCCAAACTGTATTTTCTGTAAATGCTAATGATACTTTAATCAGTCACTATATGAACAAATCAAGATATACAGTAAATGATTTAGAAATTGGATTAATTGTGGATGTTACTTATGCACCAAATAACACATCTGGAAATATAGCGTTAGAAATCGAGATTTCAGGTCCATCTAACTAAACTTAATATGGGGGCTTCGCCCTCATATTTTTGTTATATTTATAATATAAAATCGTAATTATTTATATATTAAAATCCATAAAATACCTTCATTAATAATATTTACACGCTCTATTAAATGTATTATAATTAACATTAGGGTGGGAAAATGTAGATTTTTATTCTAATATTTTGTTAATAAATGAAGGAGGAAATAGTAAATGAACAATAGCAACGTAACTCTTGCCAACCGAATTCAACGTGGTTTTATTGCAATTATTATATCTGTGCTAAGTATAACTGCCATTGTACAGATATACTATGTAGGCTCATTAATCCAAGATAATGCAAAACAATATGTAGAAATGCAAGCAGAATTAGGGGCGGAAAAAGTGTCAAACTGGTTAGGAGGAACTATATCCTATTTAGATACAATAACACATGACTTTGAGGTTAACCATAGATACGATGATTTAGATGATTATCAGAACTATTTATTATCACAACATGACTTACTAGACGGCATTGCAATGGTATATTACTTATCAACTGAAACAGGAGCATTTATCAATTCTATAGGTTGGTCTGAAGGTAATTTGGATTTTGCTTCGCGTGAATGGTATAAACATTCATTAGATAATAGAGATGTCGGAATTACAAGACCTTACCTAGATGCAAGCACAAATGAACTTATCGTAACAGCATCAAAACAAGTAAGAAACCAAAACAATCAAGTTATAGGGATTATAGGTGTTGATATAGATTTAGATAGTTTACATACTATAGTAGGAGATACTCTAAATCCATTAGGAGCATATATATTTGTTATAAACAATGAGGAAGAGATATTTGCCCATCCAAACTCAGCATATGAAGCCACTGCATTAGGTGAGTTTTTTACTTTAGCTGATTTAGGAGCTGATTATTCTGATACACTAAATACACAAGAAACAAGCATTGCAAATATTAAAGGAGAAAGCAATGTATATAGTGCTGTAAGGAATATTTCTGGCACGGAATGGAGAGTTGTTTCAAACTACCCAACTTCACATGTTATAAATGCTGTAATTAACCAAATCTTAAAAAGCTTAACGGGTGTTGTAGCAGCAATATTACTAGGTGCTATTGTAACAAGAAGGTTTACTAAAATTTATATAAAACCTTTAGATAAAGTAGTAGTATTATTAGAGAAACTTAAAGTGGGGGATATGCATATAGACACTTCTGACATACCTAGAAACAGTTTAGAGCTAAATATTTTGGTGGAAGTAACAGAAACAATATTTGCTACATTAGATAGATATTTAGGAGAAACACTTAACATATTATCTATATATGCACAAGGGGATTTTACGGTGGAGCCTAAAGAAAATTATGTTGGTGGATTTCTCGTTATAAAAGAATCGCTTAATGCAATTTCAACAGGGTTACGTTCGCTTATTAAAGAATCTACTATTTCAGCGCAAATGGTTGAAAATCAAGCTATTAGAATTGGAGCGTCTTCAGAAGAATTAAAACACGTTACAAATAACCAGGCTGATTCATTATGTACCTTTGGTGATAAAGCAGATAAAATAGCTGATAGTATTTCGCATAGCATTGAAGAAATCGGAAAAACTTATTCATTGGTTAGAAGCGTAAACGGTCAGGCAGATGACGGAAAAATTGTAATGAATAAACTCATTAATGCAATGGACGGGATTAACATTTCTACACAAGAAATTGTTATAGTTATATCTGAAATTGGTACAATAGCAGAGCTTACCAATATACTTGCACTTAATGCAGCAATAGAAGCGGCTAGAGCAGGAGAGGCGGGTAAAGGTTTCGCTGTTGTAGCTAATGAGGTACGTACTTTGGCTAATAAGACTGCTGCTATAGTTAATCAAATAAATAGCCTATTATCCCACAACTTAGAGAGCGTGTTGCAAGGGCAAACTATGGTTACAGAAACATCTGAAGTATTTAATAACATTATGGAATCTATAACTAAAACAACATTAGCTAGCGAGAGTTTAACAAGCTATACTAATGAGCAAAAAAGTTATATTGCAGAACTTAAAACTAGTACGCGTGAGCTAATACATGGCGTAGAAATAAGCACTACTATTGCCCAAGAAAATGTTAAAATTAGTGAAGGCCTTAATGAACAGGCGGAACTATTAAAAGGTAAACTTGATAAATTTAAAGTATAAGACTGCTATGGCAGTCTTTTTTTTATACACAAAAAAAGAGACTGTAAAAACAGTCCCCCATAATACATATTAAACCAATTCACGACTTTGAACAGGTAATAAGATGTGGAAATTTCCTTCTGCTTTACCAGAATTAGTGCTAGTTGAATAGCATTCTCCACCTAAATATTTAGCATTTCCTTGTAACTCATCTTCAATACGAAGTAACTGATTGTATTTAGCAACACGTTCACTACGGCTTGGTGCACCAGTTTTGATTTGGCCAGAGTTAATTGCTACAGCTAAATCAGCGATAGTAGTATCTTCAGTTTCTCCAGAACGGTGAGAAATTACAGTTGTGTATCCAGCTTTTTGAGCCATTTTAATTGCATTTAAAGTTTCAGTAATTGAACCAATTTGGTTTAATTTAATAAGGATAGAGTTAGCAGCTCCTTGATTAATCCCTTTAGAAAGACGAGTAGTATTTGTAACGAATAAATCATCACCAACTAATTGAACTTTATCGCCCATAACGTCAGTCATATGTTTCCAACCAGCCCAATCTTCTTCATCTAAACCATCTTCGATTGAACGGATAGGATATTTATTAGCAAGATTTGCCCAGTATTGAACTAACTCCTCAGTAGTAAAAGTTTTTCCGCTTTTTGGTAATTTATAACCATTATCAGATTTCCACTCACTAGCAGCTGCATCAATTGCAAGAGCAAAGTCTGTACCTGGTTTGTACCCAGCACTTTTGATTGCTTCTAAGATGTACTCGATAGCTTCGTCATCAGACGCTAAGTTAGGAGCAAAACCACCTTCATCACCAACTGCTGTTGCAAGACCTTTGCTTTTAAGAATTTTTGCTAAGTTGTGGAATACTTCAACACACCATCTTAAACCTTCTTTAAATGAAGGAGCGCCAATAGGCATAATCATAAATTCTTGAGTGTCGATATTGTTAGTAGCGTGAGCACCGCCGTTTAAAATATTCATCATAGGAACTGGCATTGTATCAGCGTTAATACCACCAATAAATTGGTAAAGTGGCATGTCATGTGCTGCTGCGCCTGCTTTTGCCGCCGCAATAGAAACTGCTAATATAGCGTTTGCACCTAAGCTTGATTTATCTTGAGTACCATCAAGATTAAGTAATAAATTGTCAATTACTGCGATATTAGTACATTCTTGCCCAACAAGAGCTTTTGCGATTACAGTATTAATATTTTCTACAGCTTTAGATACACCTTTACCTAAAAATTTGCTATTGTCGCCGTCTCTTAATTCAAGAGCTTCAAATTGTCCAGTTGACGCTCCACTTGGTGCTGCACCTCTGCCTACAACTCCACCTTCAAGCTCTATAACTGCTTCTACTGTTGGATTTGCGCGTGAGTCAATAATCTCTCTTCCATAAACTGCTTTAATTGTATACTTGCTCATTTAAAAGCCTCCATTAAATATATATTTTGTAGATAAAACCTGCTAAGTTTGTATCTATCTTAACAATATCATACCAAAGTATAAAAATCAATAGTTTTTTTGTTTTATCCTAAAAAACATTATGCCATTTAACGACAAGCCTATTAATCTAAAACCTGATGCTGCAATGCTAACTCATATAAATTGTAATAAATTCCTTTCTTACTTAACAACTCCTGATGAGTTCCCATTTCTTTAAGCTCTCCTTTATTTAAAACAATAATATTATCTGAATGCTGAATAGTAGCAAGCCTATGAGCAACCATAATTGTAGTTCGCCCTTCCATCATTTTATACAAAGCCTTTTGAATTACAGCTTCAGTCTCAGTATCAATGTTAGAAGTAGCTTCATCTAAAATGAAAATTTTAGGGTCATAAGCAACAGCCCTAGCAAAAGATAACAACTGCCTTTCGCCAGTTGAAAGAGTAGCGCCGCCCTCAATAACTTCATGTTTATACTTATTAGGTAACTTTTCAATAAAAGAATTAGCATAAACCATTTGCGCAGCTTCCTCAACTTGTTCATCGCTAATATTTAATCTGCCAAGACGAATGTTTCTTTCGATATTACCAGTAAACATAAATACATCTTGCAACACTTGCCCAATCTGCGAACGTAAACTTTCTATATCAAACTCGCGAATATCTTTGCCGTCAATTAAAATCTGCCCTTTCTGAATATCATAATAACGAGAAATTAAAGTTAAAATAGAAGTTTTTCCAGCCCCAGTGGCACCTACGAAAGCCACTTTTTGCCCCGCTTTAATTTTAAAAGATACGTCCTTTAATATCCAATCTTCATCTTTATATGCAAACCAAACATTTTTAAACTCAATTTCACCTTTAAATTCATCTGATACAATAGTTTCATCGCCGGTTACAATCTCATTTTCCTCATCTAACACACTGAATATTTTTTCTGCTGCTGAAAGCGCTGACTGTAAAATATTAAATAGTTCAGCTAGCTGTTCAATGGGATTAAAAAAGTCTTTTACATAAGAAATCATAATTACAATCGTACCTACAGTTACTGCGCCGGCTAAAACTTCGCGCGAACCTATAAGTAACACTAAAGCTACAGTTAAATTAGATGCGGCGAATAAGCTAGGCCTATAAATCATAAATGCATAAAGTTCTCGTAAACCAGACCGATATAATTTTTCGTTGGCTGCAGTCATCTTATCCATAGTCTTTTGCTCACGATTAAAAATTTGTATAAACTTCATACCCATTAAGTGTTCTGATAAAAATATATTAATCTCAGTTAAGTAATTTCTAGACATCCGATAAGCCTTTTTAGAGAAATATTTAAAAATCAATGTAGCTATGACTACAAATGGTAGAACTGCAACTACATATAATGTAATTTTAGCATTAATTGTAAACATAACGATTAATATTCCTATTACAAATAACCCATGTTTAAACAAGTTGGTAATTACAGTTGTATACATCTCATTTAAGCTTTCAGTATCATTAGTTACACGCGTCACTAGCGCCCCCACCGGATTTGTATGAAAATATCTAGCAGGCAAATCTAGCATCTTTGTGTATATGTCAAGTCGGATTTGTTTAATAATTTTTTGCCCTACTCGTTGCAATAAAATAGTTTGCATATATACAAAAATAAAGCTTGTAATGATAACTCCTAAGAACATTACTCCGTATCTTATAAGTAGCGTAAACTCTACAGCTCTAAACTGTGTTAACTGCTCACTGCTTAATACGGAACCAGTATAATAGCCCCCATCTAAATCAGCCACAACTTCACCGTTAGCATTTAAGCTTAACATTGCGGTTAGCTCTGCAGACGTTGCGTTTAACATTATTTCCATATCAGCATAAGCAACGTTATTAATTAAATAATAGTTATCATCGAAATTTACTAATTTAGTTAAATAATCTGCTGTCTCATAATCTCTAGTATAACCCACACCATCTAACTCAACTTGAGCCTCGCTTAGTTCCACCTGCTTAAACGGTTCTTTATAGCCATCTACAAACAAATCCACAGAAGTTCCTATAATTATAGGCTTTGCTAAGTCTGCTGCAGTGCTTATAAACATCATAATAATTATAACGATAAACTGCAACGTATAAGGCTTTGCATAGTGGAATAATCGTTTAATCATATGCTTATCTTTCATAATAATCCCCTTTCGCACCATCTAGTTTTTGTTGCTCATACATATTAGCATATATGCCCCCCAATGCCACAAGACTTTCATGAGTACCCTGCTCAGCTATTTTACCGTTGTCCATAACCACAATCTTATCAGCGTTTCTAACAGTCGAAATGCGGTGCGCAATTATAATATTAGTTTTACCATTCCTAACAGTTTTAAGGTTGTCTAATATCGCCTCTTCAGTTTTTGTATCTACTGCTGATAAAGAGTCGTCTAAAATAAGAATAGGCGCATTCAAAATTAAAGCACGTGCAATAGAAATCCTTTGTTTTTGTCCTCCTGATAACATAGTACCTTTTTCACCAACTACTGTTTCATACTGTTTAGGAAAATCCACAATATTTTGATGTACATTAGCTTGTTTTGCAGCTTCGACTACTTCGTCTAGCTCCACATGTTCAAGCCCAAATCCTATATTATTTGTTACTGTATCGCTAAATAAAAAGTTATCTTGCGGTACATAAGAAATATTTTTCCTTACAGATTTCAATCCCAAATCCATAATATCGTATCCCCCGATTGATACCTTATCGGAGTCTATATTATAAAACCGAAGTAAAATATTCATTAATGTAGTTTTCCCACTACCTGTGCGACCGAGTATTGCTAACGTTTCTCCAGATTTTAGTTCCAAATTTATATCTCTTAAAGCCGGACTGTTTGTGTCTGGATAATCAAAATTAAAGTTTCTTATGCTAATACTACCATCCAACTCATCTTTATGAATTGACTCAGCAGTATCAATAACTATTTCAGGTGCATTTAAAACCTCCTCGACTCTACGAATAGCAGCAACACCTTGTGCATACATAGTAATAGCATTGGAAATAGCACCCATAGGGCCTGATAGCATTAAAATATATTGGTTAAACGCTACAAATTCACCAACTGAGATTTGATTTGTCATAGTCATATATCCGCCATATGCTATAGAAGTGAGCAAACTTAACCCAACTAACAAAGTCATTGTAGGGGTTAATATAGCTGAAATTTTCGCCAAATCTATATTCTTATCATAATTGTCATTACATACTGCCTCAAATTCTTCAGTATTATACTTCTCCTGTACAAACGATTTAATAACTCTTATCCCTGCAAACGATTCTTGCACTAAATCTGATAGGCCTGCAAATGATTGTTGCTTGGCAAAAAACCTTGTATTAATTATATCTTTTAAGTAAATTCCTCCTATTGCAATAAACGGCATTGGTATTATTGCAATTAAGGTTAATTTTAAATCTACGTATGTCGCCATATTATAAATAACCATTAGCCCTAAAATTAGTGCATCGAATATTATTACTATTCCTACACCTGTCATTCTAATTATTGCTCCTAAGTCATTTGTGGCATAAGCCATCAGATTGCCTGTCTTATGACTATTAAAATACGTTATGTCTAGTTTAAGCCACTTTTCATATAATGAGGCACGTATATTTTTTTCAATTTTACGTGCCGTACCAATTAAACAATATCGCCAACTTATTCGGCCTAAATATATCGTCATAACTACTGTAACCAATCGCCATAGCACCTCTTTAACTTGCTCTAAATTTAGGCTACCATTAGCTATTCCATCTGTTACTTCCCCCGTTAACTGCGGGATACGCATTATTGCTGTATTAATAACAAACACTATCGTTATCCCAATTATATATGCTACTTTATACCTCTTTATATACTCTTTGACTATAGAGGTTTCACTCATCGCTTAATCACCCTTTCAAAAATTTAACGTTACTAATTCTTAACATTCTCAAATGCAAAAATAGTATTTTTCTTATCAATCATCTCATCTATACGGGCTATATACTCTTCTATTCCTTTTACGTTAATAAACCTTTCAATTGATAGTCCATTAATAAACTTACTCGCACCGCCTGCTCCTAGTGCCAAAATAGTTTGCTGTTCTTCCATAACCTCAACGTTGTAAATACAATTATATCCGTCTTTTGTATATCCTATATTTTCAAAATTACCCAATATATTTTTCTGCCTATACATATAGTAAGGCTTAAGTCCCATTTGGTACATATGACTAGAAGTGCAATCAAGCATATCTCTAATTACTGCTGATTGGGCGAGATTATACCTATGCTTCTGTTGATTAAGGCTAGAAGCAGTTTTAATTGCCATTGTATGGACTGTAATATTTGTAGGCGACATTTTTGCCAATTCAGTTAGTGTAAACTCTACATCACCAACTGTTTCTTCTGGCAAACCTATTATCATATCCATATTGATATTATCAAATCCTAGTCTAATTGCCATATTATAAACATCGTATATCTCACTAACTTTATGGGAACGGCCTATTAAATCTAGAGTTTTTTGATTCATAGATTGTGGGTTAATAGAAATCCTGCTTACCCCATACTGCTTCATCGCTTGTAATTTATCAGCAGTTATTGTATCTGGTCTGCCAGCTTCAACTGTATATTCTTCAATTTTGCTTAAGTCAAAATTTTCAGCTACAATAGTCATAAGTTTTCTAAATTGTAATTCACTCAAACTAGTAGGCGTGCCTCCGCCTATATACAAACTTCTAATAAGCTTATCTTTAGCTACACCTTTTATCTCTTTTTCCAATGCCAGTAAGTAATCATCAATTTTGTGAACTTTTTGTGCAAGAACAAATGCAGGAAAGGAGCAATATATACATCTAGACGGACAAAATGGAATACCTATATATATGCTGATTTCATTAGGTTTATTTTGAGCTAAAATTTTCTGCTGTGCTTTAGTTACCTCTAACAATAACTCAACTTTATCAGCAGCTATAAAATACTCATTAGTTAAAATGGAACGTATTAAGCTATCAGATAAATTTTGGTGCAAAAACTTGTGCACAAGTTTATTTGGCCTAACCCCTGTTAAAACTCCCCAAGGTAACGTTTGGGAAGTATAATTGCTTAGTATCATATAAATTTCCGGTTTTAGAAAGCGTACGTCAACAATCCTATTGACATACGCATCTTGTGTTTTAAAAATTAGTTCTACTTCAGTATCTTTATAAGTGACTGATATTATAGCCTCTATTTTAATATATACTTCAAATAGCTTTGTTAATTCTATTAATTGTTGTACTTTATTTTGTTTATTGCAAATAATTTTAATCATGTTCGTCCTTATTCTTTCTAACTTATCTCAAATACATATTTGTCCTTTTTTCTAACCCAATAGAAGTAGTTGGCCCATGTCCAGGAAGCACAGCTACATCATCTGGCAAACTTAAAAGCTTGTGTTTAATGCCCTCTATAAGAGAAATATGATTCCCCCCAGGCAAATCACTTCTGCCAACACCATTTTTAAATAAAATATCCCCTACAAAAATAACTTTAGCATTCGCACTATAAAAAGCTACCCCATCTGAAGTATGGCCAGGTATATGAATTACCTCAAACTGAAGCTCTCCATCGTTAATATGAAGTTCGCCCTCTTCAACATACTCATCTGCATCAAACTGAATTGTAGAAACTGGCCTGTAACCGGATAAATTGTAGGCAGGATTAGGTAAATAATTTTTACCTTCAACATGTGCAATAACCTTAGCACCAGTAGCTTTCCTTATTTCCATCACACCACCAATATGGTCATAGTGCCCATGCGTTATTAAAATTGCTTTTAAACTAACACCTTCATCATCTATAGCTTTTAATAACCTCTTAGCTTCTGTGCCAGGGTCAACTAACACAGCCTCGTTCGTATTCTCATCAATAGCTAAATAACATAGCTCTTCAATCTCTCCAACTGGATACATATTAATTCTCATAACTGCTCTCCTTAATAAAAAATATTTATATATTCATATTATAATTTTATTTTTATAAAAAATTAAAAAAATTTATTTTTGCAAGTTAACACTCAAATTCTTGCGTAATAGAATTAACCTCATGGGGTTTATTTGTGGTATGTCTCATTTAAACGAATTTTATACACCCTATAAATTTGTTCAATCAACATCACTCGAAATAATTGATGAGGGAATGTCATCTTAGAAAAACTAAGTTTATAATTAGCACGACTTAAAACTTTGTCACAAAGTCCAAGCGAACCACCTATGATAAATACTATATGACTATGACCTCTATTAGCTTTTTCCTCAAGAAATCTAGTTAACTCAACAGAGCCAAGCATTTCGCCGTCAATATCAAGCGCGATTACAAACCCATTATCAGCAACCTTAGTTAATATTTTTTCACCTTCTTTTTGTTTTAATAAAATTTCTTGTTTTTTAGACATTTTTTCGTGTATTTTTTCATCAGCTTGTTCAATAATTGTGAGCTTACAATAAGATTTAAGCCTTTTACTATACTCGTCCATGGCATTTATAAGGTATGTTTCCTTCAATTTGCCGATGCATACTATATCAATTTTATTCATTCTGAATTTCCTCACGTCACCAAATTTCATTTGGAACATATTATATAAAATAAATTTAGAAAGGGTGTCATATACTAAGTTAAAGCTTTACATTTATTAAAGCTTAATTTATACTATTACTATCAGTACAGAAAGGAAGTGACTTATATGAAAATAGAAAAGATAAGTGAGTACCAAATTCGTATAACACTAAACCATGACGACTTGCTAAACCGCAACATTAAGCTCTCTGAACTTGCCTACGGTTCTTCTAAGGCACAAGCTTTGTTCCAAGACATGATGCTTAAAGCTTATGAAGATTTTGGATTTGAAACTACAAATGTTCCGCTAATGATTGAGGCAGTGCCACTTTCAGTAGATAGTATTATGATTGTTGTCACTAAAGTGGAAACTCCGGAGGAAATCGAGGAGCGCTTAGGTCTAACTGGAGAACGCCCTACTCATAGGACATTCAAAGACCATGACGAAGACGATGATATTATGCCTCCAGCAATTGCTACTTCTGAAACAGTTGACGCTATAGACAGTCTGATGTATCGTTTTGATACTTTAGATGAAGTTACCTCTTGTTCACACCAAATTCAACACTTGTATTTTGGGGATAGTGCTGTGTATAAGTACTCTGATAAATATTTCCTTTTGATTAGTCCTAATACAAACCAAAAAACTGAGCAAAGTATATTAATTAGTATTTTAAATGAGTTCGGAAAACGTGCTTACACTAGTTCTCTTAATCAGCATTTCCTACAAGAACATGGGATAGTAATTCTGAAAACTAATGCAATAGACATCCTTGCTAAATATTTATAAAAAAAATCGCCCACCGTTTTGGAGGCGATTTTTTTTTACTTAGACAAATAGGTGTTGATTTTATCAATGATAGGATCTACATCTATTCCATGTACCGAACAAGCCTCTGCTAAAGATTCTCCTTGTGCCGATGGGCACCCAAGGCAATGCATTCCTGATTCCATTAAAATAGGAACAATGCCTCTATCAATTTGTAAAATATCTGCAATTATCATGTCTTTTGATACTGTTTTTGCCATTGTGATTCTCCTTTTATTTATTACTTACGTTTTTATTATAACTATATTTAGCTAATTTATCAACAATTATTTATTTTGAGCTGCCATTGTAAGCTGAGGTACAATTTGTTTTTTACGCGAACATACTCCATCTAAATATATGCTATCCTTATCAGGCTCAATACCAAAAGCCGATTCCGCCAATACTTTAGCTGGCCCCACAGCCAAGATTTGCGAACCACCAAGTAATATATCAGTTACAATTAAAATCGCTAAATCTACATTCTCGCGCTCTATAGTTCGTTCCATTTCATATATAACTCCGACTTTAACAGACTCAAGACTTCTTAGAGAAGTAGTGTTAACTTGAGAAACCATAGCTTTGTAATCCCCAAAGATAAATGATTTACAATCACCTTCTAAAATTTCTTTTGGAGACAGTTTATCCAATGCACCCCCAACAGAAATTAATTCTTCTCCATACGCCTCTAAATCCACCTCAGCAATTTTAGCAAGACGTTTAGCAATCTTCTTATCTTCTTCTGTACATGTAGGAGATTTAAAAACAAGAGTATCAGATAATATAGCACTAAGCATCAAACCAGCAATTTCTCTAGGGGGCATAATATTTGCTTCTTGATACATTTTTGCAATAATAGTACAAGTACAACCAACCGGTTCAGCTCTTAAAAATACTGGTATTTGGGTATCTAAATTTGCAACTCTATGATGGTCAACTATCTCTAAAATTTCTGCTTGCTCAATACCTAAAGCACTTTGCGCACGTTCATTATGGTCTACTAAAATAACCTTTTTCTTCTGAATATCTAAAATATGCCTCTTAGATATAATACCCTCAACTTCTCCCTCTTTATTAATAACAGGAAAATGTCTGTATTGGCTATCTAACATAACTTCTTTTACTTCATCTATAGTATCATCAATTTCAAAAAACGTTACATCAGCTTTTTTAATTAAGCTGGCAACAGGAATACTTTGTGAAATAACTTTAACTGCTTTAAAAAACTTATGAGGTACATAAATAATCGCACAATCAGTATTTTCTGGTATACACACTTTAGGATCATCCATGTCTACACCTGTAACAATTACACATCCAGCATTAGTTCCTATTGCCATTTCTATCAACTGCTTATTATTACCTGTCATAACTATATCCTCAGGATTTAGCTCTTCCCCATAATTTAAAGAAGCAATAGTATACACATCACCTTTGACATAAGGATCTACATATTCCCCGGTTATAACCTTGCCATCAAGTACAGCTGGTATATTTACAAATGGGGTTTTTTTCTCTCTAAGAACAGTATTGTCAGTAAGACCTATATAAGCTTTTGCTATATCTGAAATAGTTATAACACCAGCTAATTTATGGTTTGGATACAATACAGGAGCCATAGGTCTACCGTTTGCAGACATAACATCCCAAGCTTTTTTTACAGAATCTACAGTATAAATAGGTTGAACCTTATAAAACTTCATATCTGATACTTGTGGTTTAATATGTGTAATTAACCGCGGTTCCCTAGCACCAAACTTTTCAAGCGCAAAATTAGTTTCACGACTTATGGCCCCAAGTCGTGCTGCTACAACATTATCATAACCTAAACTACTCTTAAGATGTGCATACGCAATAGCCGAACATATCGAGTCAGTATCAGGGTTTTGATGCCCAAATACATAAATGAATTTGCCCATATTTTTATTACCTCTCTTCACTTCTATAATATTCCAATTATGCCATTTTGTGAAAGACACTATGACAAAATTATTTGTAGTACTAACGTAAATATTAATACAATTTTACCTAAACAGCATGACCTAATTTTACTCTTGAGAGAAAGCGTAAGATACAACTGCGCCTATTACTAACGCAATAACAGATACTATTCCGCTAAAATTAAGTGTGAACCCTGGAAAAATTGTAAATACAGATCCTACTACTAATCCTAGTATTACCAAATATGTGGCCTGTGTATACCTCTCTAATAGTATTCTTACAAGTTTACTGCCACCCACAAGACCAATAACTACACCCATACCAAATGGCATTAAAAGCATAATATTAAAATCTGAAATAGCAGTTATAATAGTAGTATAACAACCAATAGTTAACAATATAAAAGAGCCACTAATACCTGGAATAATCATAGTAAAAGCACTAATCATCCCTGCGATAATTAACATAGTAGCTGCCCATAGACTAAGTTCAGTAATAACGAAAGAATTTTCTCCACCTTCTCCTTGTAATGCCATATACAACATAATTAGAAGAGGAATTGTAAATGGGACAACCGCGCTTGTCTCAATTTTTCCTGCATCAGTTATCTTACCATAAATCATAGGGATACTCCCTAAAATAACTCCCATAAAAGCATAGTTAGTTTGCATATTAAAGTTTTCATACAAATAAGTAATTGCATTACTAAATAAAAGCACCCCTAAAATTACGCCTACACCTAAAGTTGCTAAAAATGAAAAATTTTCTTTTAATTTCTCAATATCTAAACTAATAGAATCTAACAACCTATCATAAATCTTAAATACTACTGCCATCGTACCAGCACTAACTCCGGGGATAACATTTGCTACTCCCAAAATCATACCTACTAAAAGATTTCTCATGACTTTCCTCCATTTCAAAAAAATAATTAGAATAAGTATTACCGTTAATATTATAACCTAGTCAATAAGTTTTTACAAATTAATTGGTAAGTTACCCCTTATATTTCTATGCACACTAAGACATACTATATGTAAATGATTTAAGTTTTTTAATTAATTTTTATAAGAAATTCTGAAAATTAGTACTTTTTTAAGTAGAGGTATACTAAAAAACTTTAGTAAATTTTCAAATAAGTGTTGACATGTATACTGTATACAGAGTATAATAGAAGAGTAATAGTTAGTTAATAAACATTCAATTTCAGGCATCTACATACTGATGCATGTTAATAAAAGGAGTGACGCATATAATGTTTAAACAATGGGAAGGCTTTAACACTGACGGTGACTGGGCTAAAGAAGTAAATGTACGTGATTTTATTCAAAGAAATTATACACCTTATGAAGGTGACGATGCCTTTTTAGCAGGTCCAACTGACAGAACAACTAAGCTTTGGGAACAAGTAATGGTTATGATGAAAGAAGAACTAGAAAAAGGTATTTATGATGTAGAAACTAAAGTGCCTTCAACTATCACTTCTCACGGACCAGGTTATATAGATAAAGATGCTGAAACAATTGTAGGATTCCAATCCGATGGACCTCTTAAAAGAAACATCATGCCAAATGGTGGTATTCGTACTGTAGAAAATTCTTTGCATGCATATGGCTATGACTTAGATGAAGCTACTAAAGAGGTTTTTACAAAATATCGTAAAACACATAATGATGGAGTTTTCGCAGCTTATACTACAGCTATGAGAAAAGTTCGTTCATCTGGTATCATCACTGGCCTTCCTGATGCATATGGCCGCGGGCGTATTATTGGTGACTACCGTCGTGTTGCTTTATATGGTATAGATTATCTTATCGCAGAAAGACAAAAAGATAAATTACAACTTGAAGTAAATAGCATGAGTGAAGACATCATTAGACTAAGAGAAGAACTTACTGAGCAAATGAGTGCATTAAAAGAACTTAAAGCTATGGCAAAAAGCTATGGATTTGATATTTCTCAACCAGCTCAAACTGCACAAGAAGCAATCCAATGGACTTATTTCGGTTATCTAGGTGCTGTTAAAGAGCAAGATGGTGCTGCAATGTCATTAGGTCGTGTTTCTTCTTTCTTAGATATTTACATCCAAAGAGATTTAGACAATGGTACTATTACTGAGCAAGAAGCTCAAGAATTTATGGATCACTTTGTTATGAAACTTAGAATGGTTCGTTTCCTACGTACTCCTGCTTATAATGAATTATTCTCAGGCGACCCAACTTGGGTAACAGAATCAATTGGTGGTATGGGTCTTGATGGACGTACTTTAGTTACTAAAAATAGCTTCCGTATTCTTCATACATTAGTTAACTTAGGTCCAGCTCCAGAACCAAACTTAACTGTTCTTTGGTCTGTAAACTTACCAGAAAACTTTAAATTGTTCTGTTCAAAAATGTCAATTCTTACTAGCTCAATCCAGTATGAAAATGACGACCTTATGAGACCATATCATGGCGATGATTATGGTATTGCTTGTTGTGTATCTGCGATGAGAATCGGTAAACAAATGCAATTCTTTGGCGCTCGTGCTAACCTTGCTAAAGCATTATTATATGCTATTAACGGTGGTAAAGATGAAAAATCTGGCGAACAAATCGGTCCAAAATTTGCTCCAGTTACAACAGAATACCTTGAGTATAATGATGTTTGGGAAAAATTCCTTCAAGTTATGGAATGGCTTGCAGAAGTTTATGTTGGCGCATTAAACGTTATCCACTATATGCATGATAAATATTGCTATGAAAAATTAGAGCTTGCTTTACATGATAAAGATATTATCCGTACATTTGCAACTGGTATTGCTGGTCTTTCAGTTGTAACTGATGCATTCTCTGCAATCAAAAATGCTAAAGTAAAAGTAATCCGCGATGATTCTGGCTTAGCTGTTGATTATGAAATTGAAGGCGATTATGTAGCATTTGGTAATGATGATGATGATGTAGATAAAGTTGCTTGTGATATTACTGAAATCTTTATGAATAATATTAGAAAACACAAAACTTACAGAAACTCTCTACCAACAATGTCTATCTTAACTATCACTTCAAACGTTGTTTATGGTAAGAAAACAGGTAATACTCCTGACGGACGTAAAGCAGGAGAGCCATTTGCTCCAGGTGCTAACCCAATGCATGGCCGTGATAAAAGAGGTGCAGTTGCATCACTTAACTCAGTGGCAAAACTTCCATACAAACATGCGGAAGATGGTATTTCTTACACATTCTCAATCATCCCAGGTGCATTAGGTAAAGATGATTCTGAGCGTTATAAAAACTTAGCTGCTCTTATGGATGGATACTTTGAAAAAACTGGCCAACATTTAAATGTTAACGTATTTGACCGTGCAACTCTATTAGATGCTATGGATCACCCAGAAAAATATCCACAACTTACAGTGCGTGTATCTGGATATGCAGTTAACTTTATTAGATTAACTAAAGAGCAACAAAAAGACGTTATTAGCAGAACATTCCACGAGAAGTTTTAATTACAAGTGGGAAAAATATGAGGGATACCTATTTAGGTGTCTCTTATTTTTTTGTAAACATGCTCTTTTATATTTATATTTAGATTAGGAGGATAATATGATTGGTAGAGTGCATTCAATTGAAACTTGCGGTACAGTAGATGGTCCTGGTATCCGCTTTATATTATTTATGCAAGGATGTCCACTAAGATGTCAATATTGCCATAATCCAGATAGCTGGAAAGCTACAGATGGTCAAGAAATGGATACGAATAAACTTATTAAAGAGATAGTCAAATATAAACCTTATATGAATTCATCGGGTGGTGGAATTACTATAAGTGGCGGTGAACCTTTACTTCAAGCTGATTTTGTAGCTGATTTATTTCAAAAGTGCAAAGCGGAAGGTATCCATACCTGCATTGATACATCCGGATTTGTAAAACTAGATAAAGCTGCCAAAGTGCTTGATTATACAGACCTTGTACTACTTGATGTAAAATCATTTAATCCACAAGTTTATAAAAATGTAACTGGGGTTGAGCTAGCTCCTACTTTAGAATTTGAACGAATTTTAGCCGAGCGCAATATACCTGTGTGGCTTAGATATGTCTTAGTTCCAAATTTAACTGATAATCTAGATGATATAGAGGCTCTAGCTAAATATTTAACAACTTTAAGCAATGTAGAACGTATAGATGTGCTACCATTTCATAAAATGGGTGAATTCAAATGGAGTGAGCTTGGCTATGAATATAAATTAACAGACACACAAGAACCGTCTGCTGAGTTAGTAAATACCGCTAAATCCATTTTCCATAAATATAATCTGCCTATATTTGGCCTAGCATCGATAGTTTAAGTATAAAATCGATAGTTTAAGTATAAAAATGAACAAAAAAAAGACTATGTATATACATAGCCTTTTTTTTATAGAGATACTGAGTTTTCTTCTTCTTTCTTAGGGGTAGATTTTTTAGGGAATATAGAATCCCACATTGATTTTTTATTTTTAGGTGTCTTTTCATTTAATTCAGCCAATTCTTTTTTCAATCTTTGCATTTCTCTTATAGTTTCATCTAACTTTCTATAATGCTCTTCATCTACTCTTGTAGCTATAACTTGTTGCTGTAAATCGCTAACTTTTTCATCTACATACTCAACCATTTCTTGTTTCATTTCAGTAGTAGCTTCATAAGAAAGAGCCATTACTTCGTCCTTTAGCTTTTCTTTAATGCCTTCCTGACTAGTTCTAATGGAGGAATCTATAGTTTCTTTAATTAAATGCAAGAATGCGTCTTTTTTTACCTCTTCAGCTATATCGCTATCACTACTTAATTTATCTAACATATCGGATTTCAGTACTACACTATTAATTTGTTTAGGAGAGATTGTTATAACTGACTCTTCTAAAGACTTCAATGTATCGCACCCTACCTCCCTAATCTGATTTTTTAAGGCTTTTAACTCCATACCTTGTTCTCTTAATTGTTTAATTTTATTTAACATATCCAGGTTGTCACTTGAATAAACTCTATGGCCTTGTGAATTTCTTAATATTTTAAGATTTAATTCTTTTTCATAATATCTAAGAACATACGGCTCTATGTCTAATAATGCCGATGCGTCTTTTATGGTAAAAACCTGATTCTCCATACAACACACTCCTGTCTTTCGTATTTGCATTTATTCCCATTATACCATAGTTTGATATTATTACAATAGCCCTCCTTAAAAATTACAGCATAGGTCAGATTTTTATAGGACTTTTATCAGAATCAGCGAATTTTGTATATTTTCCAAGCCAAGTCAATTCGACTGTGCCTGTAGGACCATTACGCTGTTTAGCAATAATAACTTCCCCTACACTTTTTTTGTCAGTATGAACATTATAATATTCGTCTCTATATAAAAACATAACAACATCAGCATCTTGCTCTATTGCTCCAGATTCTCTAAGGTCAGAAAGCATTGGGCGGTGGTCGGCTCTTCCTTCGCATGCACGAGATAGTTGCGAAAGAGCTACTACAGGAGCATTCATCTCCCTAGCCAATGCTTTTAAAGACCTAGATATTTCAGAAATTTCTTGTTGTCTTGATTCAGACTTTGTACTGCTGCCACTCATCAGTTGTAAGTAATCTATCATTATTAAATCTAACCCTTTATCCATTTTTAAGCGACGACACTTGGCGCGCATTTCCATTATAGATATTCCTGGGGTATCATCAATAAATATATCTGCTGCGGTAAGTCTTGGCATAGCTCTTGCAATAGAGTCCCAGTCTTTGGCATCTAGATTACCAGTTCGC
Source organism: Candidatus Parepulonipiscium sp. PG-Nuni2H_MBin01 (assembly GCA_001994995.1). Taxonomy (GTDB): domain Bacteria; phylum Bacillota; class Clostridia; order Lachnospirales; family Cellulosilyticaceae; genus Parepulonipiscium; species Parepulonipiscium primum. The sequence goes on from MDJM01000001.1 coordinate 43,825, forward strand.
ACTTTCTGTGCATCAACCATAGCTTCTGCACATAACATCCGGTTAACTAATTGATCCTTAGCCATTTCTAAACTAAATACTGCAACCTTTTTTTTATGCTTAACTGCAGCAGATTGAATTATGTTTAAAGCAAATGCTGTCTTTCCCATTGAGGGTCTAGCAGCTACCAAAATTAAATCTGATGGCTGTAGTCCGGCAGTTTTATAATCTAAGTCAGTAAATCCTGTAGGAACTCCGGTAATACCCCCTTTATTCGAGTTGGCTGCCTCTATCTTACTTAGAGATGTAACTATAATTTGATTTAAAGGAGAAAAATCTTCTGTATGCTTATTTTGTAGTATATTAAAGATTTCTTTTTCCGCAAAACCCATAATGTCTGATACAGTTTCCTCACCTTCATAACTTTTAGCGCTAATTTCTTGAGATGCTTTTATAAGCTTTCTAAGATTAGATTTATCTTCAACAATTTTGGCATAATGTTTAATATGAGCAGAAGTTGGTACAATCGTTCCAAGCTCCGCTAAATAACTAATTCCACCAATTTGTTCAAGAACTCCTCGCTCCTGTAATCTATTTTGTATTGTGACCAAATCCACTGGTTGATTCCTAAAGTGTAAATCCAAAATGGAATTATATATTTCCTGATGATTAGGCCTATAGAAATCAGAAGGTCGTAGTATCTCACTTGCTATAATTATTGATTCAGAATCCATAATTATTGAACCTAAAACCGATTGTTCAGCTTCAACATTATGAGGTGGTACCATAGATTCTCCTCCTTCTTAAATTTAAGCACTTACAGTTTCAACTATTACATCAGCAGTAACTTTAGGATGCAGCTTAATAGATACAGTCATCGCCCCAATTGCTTTTATAGGGTTAGTAAGATGTACTTTTTTCTTATCAATTTTAACTTTATATTCCTTATTAATGCTATCCGCTATTTCTTTAGTTGTTACGGAGCCGAATACCTTACCGCCTTCGCCTGTTTTAATGGCAATTTTCACTTTGCGGTCATGTATTTTTTCCTTAATACTTTGTGCTAACTCCAATTCTTCCTGTTTACGTTTATCTTCTTGCTTTTGGTCTAGTTTAAGCTGATTAAGATTTGCTGGTGTTGCTTCAATTGCTAAACCTTTTGGTAATAATGCATTCCTAGCATATCCATCTTTTACTTCTAATATCTCACCTTTTTTTCCAACTTTTTTTACATCTTGTGTTAATATAATTTTCATTATTCCACCTTCTTCTTAGTTTTTTTCTAGTCTAACATTTATACTTTATTTCTGCAAGTACTCCACAATATATCTAGAATATTTACTGTTTAAATCACTACTTTAACTTTACGTACATTAAATATAGTATCGATTAGGCCATATATCAAAAAGAACCATGGCATAAAAGAAGCAAAAAATAGTACTGCAATGAAGGTCATAAATAAACTACGCCCATTCATTATAACTAAAGAAATTAAACCAAAAAAGCCTGTTATACTATATAGGAAGAACATAATTACCAACATATTAATACCTAATATACTTAAAGAATAATCAGCTGAATAGCTAAACCATATCCATCCTAATGCAATAAGAAACAAAGTAAATCTATTTAATCTGTATTCTAATAGTTGTTTAAGACTAGTCTTTTTATCATTGATTTTATATGTTAGTAAAATTGTAATAAATGATAATAAGCTAGCTACAACAAATATAAATGTAGGATAAATTAATTTTAGTATATAATTTTGCAAAGCTAAAAGCTCATTTAAGTATTCCATTTCACTAGCAGAAAAACCACTCATTGCAATTTGCATTTGTATCGTAGCTTCATCTATTAGGTAATAATACTCATAAATATATTGGTCAATAGCTCCCATTTGAATAACTAAGCCAATCCATATAGTAACGGTTAAATACATTAATATTTGGGGCAATTTCACCTCTTTATTTCTATAACACTTAACTAAAATATACGTAGGTAATATAACAATGGTAGCATATATAATCGCATCACTGGTATTAGGATTTAGCATAGCCATTAACAAAATAGTTATTGCGTCTAATAGAACATGCTGTACATTTAATGAATTGTGTGTATGATACTTAACAAATGGAATTATTAGCACGGGTATAAATAGTATAAACAAGTAAGAGTAAAATGACAATATCCCTAATACTAAATATATCGCTGAAATTAGAACTCTACTTCTTAAATCATCATTCATTTAGTAACCTCCTCGTTAAAATGATAAGCCTAAAAAAAAGCACCACCCATTCAAGGTGATGCTGAGTGTATATTGCTTTAGTCTTGAGTATATGGTAATAATGCTATATGTCTAGCTCGTTTAATCGCTACAGTCAGCTTACGTTGCGCTTTAGCAGAATTGCCTGTAATTCTTCTAGGTAAAATTTTACCTCTTTCAGACATAAATTTTCTAAGAGTATTTATATCTTTATAGTTAATCTTTTTAATATTATCACCAGCAAATTGATTAACTTTACGTCTTCTACGATTGCGTCTTCTTTGCATTGCCATTGTATACTTACCTCCTATATAAAATTACGGTATTACTAAAACGGTAAATCGTCATCGTCTTCTAACGCAGTAGTGGGCATAAATCCACCAGTAGTCTGTAAATTTGAAGGAGTCGGTTCAGGTGAGTATGATGGAGTTGTAGGATTATATGATGGGGCAGTATTGTTATAGCCACCTACTCCTCTTGATTCAGCAGAGGCTTTGCTTTCAGCAAAATGTTGCTCCTCTACAATTATCTCAGTAAATGTACGTTTTACATTTTGTTGATCTTCCCAACTATTATTTTGTATCTTCCCCGCTATGGAAACCATTTGGCCTTTCTTAAAATATCTTTCAGCGAACTCGCCATGTTTTCCAAACGCAATTACATTAAAAAAGTCTGCATCTGGCTCCCCTGTTTTTACAAATGATCTTCTTACCGCAATCCCATATTTTGCTACAGCTACTGGAGTAGCTGATTGGGAATAACGAACTTCGGGGTCCTTAGTTACCCTCCCCATAAGAATTACTTTATTCATATTATTGATTCCTCCTCCAAATTAATACATATTACTTTTCGTCTTGACGAATGATTAAGTAGCGAAGAACCGATTCCGTAATTCTAAGCCTACTTTCAACTTCTGCAGGTGTAGAAGGGTCAGCTTTAAAATGAATAAAATAATAAAAACCATCACGTTGTTTATCAATTTCATAAGCCAACTTTCTTTTACCCCAATCATCTACATTTGTAATTTCGCCACCAAAGCGTCCTACTAACTCTTTAACTTTATCAAGTTGAGTTACTTTCTCTTCCTCGCCTAAAGATGTGACTAATACAAGTGCTAATTCATAGTTTTTCATGTTGGTACCTCCTTTTGGACTTTGGCCCTACCTAGTGGGTAGAGCAAGGATTTCTTTACAATTCCATATCATATCATAAACTTGGACAAAATACAAGCCCTTAGATTATCAGCGCTATATTAAGTGGCGCTAAATTTTAATGGAACAAAGCAAAAAATTTCTTCCTTTTGATAATTGCCATATTTTCTGTGATTTATACATGTTTTCTAAACTTTTTTTAATATTTTTACTTCTTCAATACTAATAAGAGAATTGGGCGGATTAGTGGGGGAACTAATCTCATAGCGATAAAAGATTATATCATGCCAATTTCCTAATTTATATCCCATATTATCTAATGTAAATTGATATTTAAACCCTATATTTAAATGGAATTTCATACTATTATTATTGGTTGAAGTTATAATAGCAAAAACAGTATGAAACCCTTGAGTTTTTAATAGTTCTAATAATTGTTTATATAATATTTTTCCTATACCCTTATTCAAATATTTATGGTGTACATATATAGTAGAAGTTAACGTCCACATATATGCTTGTCTATCACCATATGGAGTAGCATAAGCATATCCAATTACCTTGTTATCTAGTTCATAAACAATATAAGGATGAGTCTTAGATATATTTTTTATTCTAATTGCAAAATCTTCTATTGTGGGAACAGCAATCTCAAAAGTTATGCTAGTATTAAGTATGTAGTATTTATATATATTATATACAGCTTCTACATCTTTTTTTTCAATAAATCTTATCATTTTTACACCTCTACAAGATACTATAATATGAGATTATCAATGCCCCTCTCTGGTAAGGGATGGCTAAAACCTCATTCCTATTAAGTTAACTAATGCTATTGCTAAATATAGACAACAAAAAAGTGAGAAAGAATTAATCCCTCCTCACTTAATATAAAAGGCGACAACCAGATTTGAACTGGTGATAAAGGTGTTGCAGACCTCTGCCTTACCACTTGGCTATGCCGCCGAATATTTTGGCAACCACTTACTCTCCCAGTCCGTCTCCAGACAAGTACCATCAGCCGACTTTAGCTTAACCTGCGTGTTCGATATGGAAACGGGTGTTTCCCAAAGTCGCATCGTCA
>MDJM01000002.1 GCA_001994995.1 Candidatus Parepulonipiscium sp. PG-Nuni2H_MBin01
CAAAACCTATTATAACATTGGCGATGTGGACTCACTCTCTTGTGCTTTTTGCAAGGGAAGTATTTATCTGAAAGGATAGATTTATTGATACCATATAGACTTAGAAAAGGGTTTGTATGTTAAAGAATAAATAATAATTCATTTTTATAGGTAGAATAACAGCAGTTAGCGGTAAGATACCGCCTGAAAATGATGGGCGCGGTAAATAATAATTCATTATTATTGCTTTTTATGCATTTTGGTGATATTTTGTATTCCGCGCTCATACAATTAATTGACGCTAAAATTGTTTTTAGCATTGGAAAGGAGTATTGCAATGACGGTTGCTGTTCTTGCATTACAAGGTGCTTTTATTGAGCATATTAATATTTTAAATGAATTAGGCATTAATACTGTTGAAGTTCGCCAAAAGTCTAATTGGGATTTGTCTTTTGATGGACTTATCATTCCTGGTGGTGAGAGTACTGTTATCGGTAAATTGCTTCATGAGCTGGACTTATTTTGGGACGTTCGCGATGCTATTTTGGCCGGTTTACCCGTTATGGGGACTTGCGCTGGTATGATTGTGCTAGCACAGCGCATTGTTAATCAACATGGCTCTCATTTGGCTACTATGGATATTGCTGTTCGGCGCAATGCTTTCGGCCGTCAGTTTGATAGTTTTAATATTAGTGCTGATTTTGCGGGGGAGCCTGTGGAGATGCCTTTTATTCGCGCTCCTTATATAGAAAGTGTAGGTGATGGTGTGGAGGTGTTGTCTGTTGTTAATGATAAGATTGTTGCGGCGAGGCAAGGGAACCAGCTTGCCACCGCTTTCCATCCCGAGCTTACCCATAATCATTTTGTGCATGAGTATTTTGTGGATATGGTTATGAATTGCTGTACTAATGGATGTTAGTACGGCGTTTTTTTTAATTTGCAAGATGGAAAGGACGATTTTATGGATAATGTTTCGAGTTTGATTGATTATACATTGTTAAAGCCAACTGCTACATGGGCGGAGGTTAGGGCTTTGTGTGATGAGGCTAAGGAGGCAGATGTTGCTTCTATTTGTATTGCGCCGTGTTTTGTTAAGCGAGCTAATGCGTATTTAGCAGGAGAGGTTGCTATTTGCACTGTGATAGGATTTCCACTAGGGTATACTACTACTACCGTTAAAGTGGCTGAGACTATTAACGCAGTGGCTAATGGGGCTAGTGAGATTGATTTGGTTATTAATTTGGGAGATGTTAAAGCCGGGGAGTTTACTAAAGTGGAGGCTGAGATACGTCAGATTAAGATTGCAACAGCAGGTAAGATACTTAAGGTTATTATTGAGACGTGTTATTTGACTGAGGATGAGAAAGTGGAGCTGTGTAAAGTTGTTACGCGCGCAGGGGCAGCTTTTATTAAGACTTCGACGGGATTTGGTTCGGGCGGAGCTACAGTTGCGGATATTTCGTTAATGAAAGCGCATGTTGGTAGCGAGGTTGGGATTAAAGCATCGGGGGGAATACGTTCATACGAGGATGCTACAGGATTGATTGCAGCAGGGGCAACTAGGTTAGGAACTAGTTCGTTGCTAAGGTCACCGAAGGTTGAGTCAGACTATTAGAATAATATTTGTTATAATTAGAAGAATATTTATTATATAAGGAAGAAACGCTGTTTAATACGGCGTAAAAAAAAACGGCACTGTAATCAAAGTGCCGTTTTTTTTTAGTTCCAACCTGTGTGCAGGATTTCTATATCATCATACGTTATGTTTGATGTATCGGATAATGTTATCCAATCGGTTAAGTTTGTTGTAGTTTCTATTAAGTTATAATCTTGTTCGCTAATAGTATACCATTGTTTATTGAAAGTGTCTCTCATTATGTATTGTGTGGTAGTGATACCATTATCAATTTTTTGGTAAATTTCATATTTTTCTAATTCAACTGCATTTATTCCTGTAAATGTATAGTCTTTTATAAAGTAGTAATAGTTTGGTATATTAACATGAGTGCCTGCGCCGTAGTATAAAGGGAAATCAGTAGGTTCTTGTTTAGCTGCGTCTATAATAGTTTTTATATGGGCTATGCATATGTTGTTAGTGTTCATTGTAGTTATATAGCCTAGGTTTACTAGCTGGCTCGTTTGTATAGCTTCAATTTTATTTTCGCCTGAGTAAACGCTAGCTGTAGTAATGTGAATTGCTGTGGTAGTGTAATATAGGTCGATTTCAAATACTTCAGCTACAATATCTAGTGGAACCATAAGTTGATGATTTTTAAAGTACATTGCTGCTGTGCCCATATCATATTCTTCAGCATTAATTGCTGCTATATTCCAGCCTATTGCAAGTGTCATAGTGGAAGTTTCGGATGTTATTGTCATATAAGGATATTCCCATGTTGTATTTAGCTGCAGCAGGTCAGTTATAATGTTTAGAGGTACGTATGCTATGTTGTCTTTTATTTCTGGGGTTGTCTGCTCGGGGTTTTGTAATACATTGTAGTTGTCGATATATAATTGTGTATTTGCAAATGTTTGCATTGGTAGTGATAGTAGTAATATTGCTAATTTAATTTTGTTCATAAATGGTCTCCTTTAGAGAGTTTGGGTTTTGTTAATTTAATAATCGACTTCCGTCGGGGGGGGCCGGAGGCCCCCTCAGGGGCGAAGCCCCTGTGTTACTTGAACTTGAGATTACTTGATTTTAATCGGTCGGCTTCCGTTTAGGGCGTGGGGCCGGAGGCCCCACCAGGGGCGAAGCCCCTGTGTTACTTGGACTTCGAATTAAATTAACAATGCCTAAGTCTATTAGTTACTATACTATGTGCTACGCGCAAATATTATAATTAAAATTGTTGTACTAAATGATAATGAATATGCATAATAATTGTTGTACAGATTATTTAAGGGGGATTAATATAATGAAGTTTAAGATATTTTTAGCGAGTTTTTTAGTAGCAAGTTTAATTGGTTGTTCATCTAATGATACACCGGTTTCTACTGTTTCTATACCAGATGAAGAAATTGATGTTTCTATTTCCATTTTTGATGATGAATTAGAGCATGAATTTCCTACTACTGCTGTCCTAGAAGAGGAACCAATTGAGGAAATTGATGTTACATTATCTCCTAATGGCTATCCTATTTCACAAACACAAGAGTTAATTTTTAATTTAGGCGTTGACCCACTCACTTTAGACCCGCAGTTAAACACTGCTATAGACGGCGGATACGTTCTTAATAATACGTTTGAAGGGCTTGTTCGCGAAGTTGGCGGCGAGATTATTCCTGCCACAGCGCAAACTTGGACTATTGCAAATGTTTCAGAAGATATGATGGATGAGTTGGGGGTTTCTTCTGAAGCTTTAGTTTATACGTTTACTTTGCGAGATGATGTTAAGTGGTCCGATGGTGTGGATGTTGTTGCGGCGGATTTTGAATTTGCTTGGAAAAGGGCTATGAACCCAGAAACAGGCGGCCAATATGGCAATTTATTCGTTTCTGCTAACATTTTAAATGCGGATTTAATTATGTCAGGCGATGTTTCATATGAAGAGCTTGGCGTTACTGCATTAGATGATAAAACTTTGCAAGTTGTTTTAACGTCGCCATGTGAATATTTCTTAGCACTTAGTATAGCAAATTCATTTTTGCCAGTGCGCGAAGATATAGTTACATCTGATGGTTCGTGGTCTAAAGACCCTGCTTTAGCTGTGTCTAATGGGCCGTTTGTTCTTAGTGATTATGCTATTGGCGATCAGCTTGTGCTTACTAAAAATGAGCATTATTGGAATGCGGATAATGTATATTTAGAGACGATTATATGTGATATGATAGTGGAAGCGTCAACAGCGCTAACGGCATTTAACTCTTCTAATCTACATATGAATGGCACGGTGCCAACTGATGAGTTACCTCAACTTATTATTGAGTCAGAAGAGATGTATATTTTGCCTAACATTGGGACGTATTATATTGCTATGAATTTGGAAGAAGATATTTTTGATGATGTCAATGTAAGAAAAGCGTTAAGTTTAGCGATTGATAGAGAGCTTATTGTGGAGCAAGTTACGCGTGGCGGTGAAACGATTGCTACGGGATTTGTAGGGCCAGGGTTTTTGGATGCTAATGGCGATGAGTTTATGGTAGTGGCAGGTGATTATGGCATTTCTTATAATGCTGATGTGGAAGCTGCGCAGGCGGCGCTTTCTGATGCTGGTTATCCTGGTGGAGAAGGTTTTCCAACGCTAGAGTTTTTGTATAATACTAATGAGACTCATCAGAAGATAGCGCAAGCTATTCAGGAGATGTGGAAACAAAATTTAGGGATTGATGTTACTCTTACTAATCAGGAGTGGGCTGTGTTTTTGGAATCGCGTACTATTGGTGATTATGAGATAGCGCGCAATGGCTGGATTGGAGATTATACTGACCCAAATACGATGTTAGAGATTTTCTTATCTGACCATGGGCAAAATACTATTAGATTTGATGATGAGGATTATGATAATGCTATGGCTAATGCGAGGGTTACAAGAGGGCAGGAGCGTATGGAGTATTTGTATGAGGCGCAGGATATTTTGATGGAGCAACATGCTATTATTCCGGTTTATCATTATGTATATACATGGCAAGTGGATAATTCGGTGGAAGGCTGGGAGTTTGCGGCTAATGGCCGTCCGTGGCTTGGTGATGTAGTTATGGTGGATAGAGATTAATTTTTTGACATTATTTTTCTATTACAACAACACTTCATTTGATACGCGACCAAATTAAATTTTTAAAGAGAAGCTATTATAGCTTCTCTTTTTTTTTATCTATATTAAGCCGTAATCTGCTAATACTGTTGTTAAAATTTCTAAATTTGCTTGTTCCATAGGCACTAGTGGCAGCCTGCATTGCCCCACTTCCATTCCCATCATATTTAATGCAGCCTTTGTTGGCGCTGGGTTTGATTCTATAAATAAGGCCCTTATTAATGGCAGTGCTTTAAGCTGTAGCTCGCGCGCTTTGTCTATATCGCCATTTATAAAATGTTCGTATATCATATGAGTGTCATATGGAATTACGTTAGCCATAACCGAAATTAATCCTTTACCTCCGTATGCAAGGGTCGGCAAAAACACTGGGTCATCTCCAGTATATACGCTAAAGTCGCTTGGGCATACGCGAACTAATTCTGCCACTTGGCTTAGTACGCATTCTTTTATAGCAACGATATTATCAATTTCGGCTAACGATTTTATTGTATCTACAGTTAAGCTGGCAACCGTTCTGCCAGGTACGTTATATAAAACTATAGGTATATCAACCGCGTTTGCCACAGCTTCAAAGTGAGCATGCATACCGCGTTGCGTAGGTTTATTGTAGTATGGCACTACGCTTAGTATAGCGTCCGCCCCAGCTTCTTGCGCTGCTTTGCTTGCGTTTACAGCGCCGTTTGTGTTGTTGCTACCAGCTCCCGCAATTACTGGTATTCGGCCACCCACAGTTTTTACAGTGAAGTTTATCGCCTCTATCTGTTCCTTTGGTGTCATTGTAGGCGTTTCTCCTGTAGTCCCACAAATTATAATCGAGTCAGTTTTATTGTCAATTTGAAATTCTAGCAATTTTTCTAATTTATCAAAATCAATACCAGTTTGTGTAAACGGCGTAATTATTGCCACTCCAGTGCCAGTAAATAAAGTTTGTTTCATGGTCAGTCCTCCTAGATAATTTGTTGTTTTACATATAACATATTCAGTAGTAATAATAATAGAGCTTGTAATTTTTAATTAAGTTAATCCGCCGTCTAGTGTAATAATTTGTCCCGTTAAGTAGCTGGAGCTATCTTGGGCTAAATACCAGCATAGGTTAGCCACATCGGCCACTGTGCCAGCTCTCATTAACGGTACGTTTTCCAAAAACAGCAGTCGGTCTTTAGATGAGTATAGCAGGTTCATATCTGTATCTATCCAGCCACATGCGATGGCGTTAACTCGGATATTAGATGTGCCTAGCTCTTTAGCTAGCGCTTTTGTGAGACCGTGCAAGCCACTTTTGCTTGTGGAGTAAGCAACTTCGCACGACGCTCCTATTGAACCCCAGATTGATGATATGTTAATTATGTTACCTTGATGTTGTCTTATCATATGAGGTGCAGCCAGGTAGGAGCAGTAGTAGGCGCTATTTAAGTTAGAGTTTATTATTTTATTCCATACGTCCGGAGGGGTTTCTGTAAATAGTGCAGTGTAGCCTATGCCAGCATTGTTAATGACTACATCTGGGTAGTTGCCAGTATTTTGCAAAATAAAGTCAAATAGGTCAACGCAACATTCGTATCTAGATACATCTGCCACGCACTGTAATACGTTATATCCCATTACGATAAAATCATCGTAAGTTTGTTGTAATTGCTCCGTGTTATGAGCGCTATTTAATATGACACATTCTCCATTGCGGGCGAATTGTCTTGCAATTTCTCTACCTATGCCACGAGAAGAGCCAGTTACTAATACTGTCATAGTTCACCTCTTAATAATGCTATTTCTTCTTTATATAAATTATGCTTATCGTCTAGCCAAGGGGTTTCTAAAATAAGCGGTTTGTTATCAAACACCGGGTGCCTAATTATTTTATGGAGCGCCTGTAGGCCAATTTTATCTTCCCCGCGCGGATTGTCGCTAGTTGCGCCAATGTTTGCATGCCTATCTTTTTTCGCCCCACATATATTTATGGAGCCGTTTATGTGCAAAACCTTTATAAACTGCTGACCAACCTTATTATCAAAGTCTTCCATAACACCATCAAAGTTGTTTACTATATCATAGCCACTATCATGCATATGACATGTGTCTAGACATACGCCAATTTTATCTTGCAGTTTAATGCCATTAATTATAGCGCTAAGCTCCTCAAAATTTCGGCCAATTTCGGTGCCTTTACCAGCCATAGTTTCTAGGCAAACTATAGGCAGATGTTCTTGTATTACTTCATTAAGGCCAGCTATAATGCGCTCAATGCCACTTTGCGCGGTGGATGTAGTAAATGCGCCTGGGTGAAGAACAACGTAATTAGCACCAAAAGCATGCGCGCGCTGTAGCTCCACAGCCAAAAACTCTCGCGCCAAATTATAAGTATCTTCCTTACAAGAAGCGAGATTGATTATATACGGAGCATGAACTACAATGTCACTAAGATTATGTTGACTCATAAAATCAAGAGCCTCGGGGATTTTAAGTTTGTCTAGAGCAGAGCGGCGAGTGTTTTGTGGCGCTCCTGTATATACCATAAATGTATCAGCACCGTATGAATAGGCTTCCTTAGCTGCACCAAGAAGACCTGCTGATGACGATGATAAAGATACATGTGAACCAAGTTTTAACATAAATATTGTCCTTTCTTTAAACCAAGCTACATGAATTATAATAACCTATTTTCATATGGTTTATCAAGTAGTACTAAGCTAAAAATACCAAATTAACTTGTAAATATTGGCTATAGTAGATGTGGGGGCATTTGTGTTATTATAATATACAGTAGTAAACATAAAAAGGGGGGCACTAAAATAAGGAGGTAAGGCTATGAATAAAAAAACTACTAAAAAATCAACACTAACCAGTTTGTTTCTAAAAACCGCAATAGTGACATTTATCTTTTTTTCTTTAGCGGCCGGCGGTGCAGTCTGGGCATATAATTCTATTATATATACGCCGGGGGGAGATATAGTAGTTGAGGATTACATGTTTGAGGAGCCGTTGGTGGTGCAGACTGAAGAGGAGATTATTGCGAATGAGATTGCGGATGAGATTAATAAGACTATAGCAGTTTTTGGTACAGATATTGATGGGTATAGGACGGATACTATATTGATTGTGAATTTTAATAGTGTTACAGACAAGGTAAAGGTGGTGTCGGTTCCGAGGGATACTAAGGTGCAGTGGACGAGCGCACAAAGGGCAGCGATGGCAGCAAACAGAGGGTATAGTATGAGCGAGACTAAGCTTAATGAGATGACAGCTTATGCGGATGTTGAGAATATAAGAGATTTTACAATAAAGCAAATTGAGTTGTTGCTTGGGATAAAGATAGATAATTATGTGGTGGTGCCACTTAGCGCATTTAGAGATGTGATAGATGCGATTGATGGAGTGACAATGAATGTGCCAACGGATATGTATTATGTGGATAATTTTCAGGGGTTGTATATTAATTTAGAGGAGGGTTATCAGACGCTGGATGGAAGAAAGGCGGAAATGTTAGTGAGATACAGAGGATATTACGAGGGTGATATTCAGAGAATTTCGGTGCAACAAGAGTTTTTGGAGGCATTTAGTGAGAAGGTGTTAAGCCCGTCAATAATTAAGAAGATACCAGATTTAGTTTCTGTATTTTTTACATCAGTAAGGACCGACGCATCTATATTAGATGTGTTATCATATTCGGATTATGTTAAGAATATTAAAACTGAAAATATTACATTTGATACAATACCGGGAGAAGGGCTTTATATAGGCGGAGTTTCGTATTTTATTCCAGATATGGATGAGATGGACCAGTTTGTAAAGGATGTGTTTTTTGACCATGTTAATATTGGTAACGCGGATAGGAGACATAGTAAGCAACAACAAAACACAGCTAGCTTTGAGGCGACAACTAATTATGAGCTTAGCGAGGAGACTGAAGTGGATAGGTCGCTTGCTATACAGATTTTAAATGCTAGCGATAAATATGGGGCGGAGAATGAAGCGGAGCAGATGCTGGAGCAAGAGGGGTATTATGTGTGCGGAGCGGGGCCAACGGATGGTGGAGATTTGTATTGTACGCAGATTAACGTTAGGGATTTTAATGTAGGATTGCAGTTTAAAAAGTATTACCCAGAAGGGGTAATAAATGTAGATAAGAATTTAGCGTATGATGTGCAAATAGTGTTATATTAATATAAAACGAATTAATATATAAAGAAAGTAATATTTACCAGAGAATACAAAGCTTGTAGAGTACGCATAAGTATTCTACGCTTACATATAGTTTTCGTTTATTTTGCTTTTTATCATATTAATATGGTATAATAAGGAGCTGTTAACTGAATATGAAAAACCGCGCAGGCCCCACAAATCGTATTCATTCGAGAGCCTAAGTACGAACGTTTTCATACGTTAACAGACATAAGCAAGGGAGGTTGACTATGGATGAATAAGCTCATAAAAACTGGAATAATAATATGCATAATAATTGCGGGCATTGTAGGTCTTGGAGTTTGGGCTTATAATGAGGTTGTGTATACTCCACATGGCGATATGGTGGTGGATAATTTCGCCGCAGAACCGCTATTTTCATATGAGGAAATTGTGGAGCCACAACATGTAGAAGAGGCTAATACGATTAATAAAACTGTAGCTGTTTTTGGCACCGATTTAGATGGTTATATTACAGATACAATTTTGGTCGTAAATATTAACAGTATAACAAATAAGATAAAAGTGGTTTCTATACCGAGGGATACTAAAGTTGAGTGGACGAGCGCGCAGCAGTCGGCGCTAGAAAATAGGCGTGGATTTAGCGTTAGCTCTACCAAAATAAACGAAATGACGGCCTACGCTGGTATAGACAATATTAAAGATTTTACCGTAAAACAAATTGAGATGTTGCTAGGAATTGAGATAGACAACTATGTGGTAGTGTCGCTAAGTGCGTTTAAAGACGTTGTGGATGCGGTTGGCGGAGTAGAGATGTATGTACCTGTGGATATGTATTACGTGGATAGCTATCAAGGGTTATACATAGATTTAGAGGAAGGACTGCAGCTGCTAGATGGTGATAAGGCAGAGATGTTAGTTAGATATAGAAGTTACCCAACGGGTGATGTTCAAAGAATTGCAGTGCAGCAGGAATTTTTGCAAGCTTTCGCTAAAACTGTGCTTAGCCCTTCTATCGTTACTAAAATACCAGAATTGGTTTCGGTATTTTTCACTTCAGTTAGAACAGACGCTACTATAGGAGAAATTTTTTCTTATTATGATTACGTTAAAGGGATTGATATTAGCGATATAACGTTTCAGACTTTGCCTGGAGAAGGCCAGTATATCGGCGCTGTGTCGTACTTTATACCAGATATAGATAATATGGCAAGCTTCGTTAGGGACATATTTTTTGAGCATTTGCCAGACGATGAGTTTCAGCTTGCGTATACTGATATAGATGAGGTGCATGAATTGGTTGAAAATGAGGCGCAAGAAGATGTGGTATATTACGATGACGGAGTGTTAATTGATAAGACAGTTAGTATACAAGTGTTAAATGGTACGGGAGTTGGCGGAGCGGCATCTGTTGCAAAAGACATTTTGGAGGCGGATGGATATGTGGTTGATAATATAGATACGTACAATGAACAGGCGCAAAGCATTACGCAAATTAATGTGCGAGATTTTGATTACGCACGTCAGTTTAAAGCATATTACCCAGTAAGCTTAATTCGAGTAGATGAAACGTTAGAATATGATGTACAGATTGTGTTACATTAATACTGTATAAATATGAATTTGCAGGCTCTATAGACGGAGCCTATTGGAGAGGTTTTAATTATACTAAAGGCTGCAGGAAACTGCAGTCTTTTTTTGTATATTACTTAACTCTCGTACATATATTTGTTAAGAACAAAATCGTTAAGGAGGCCTATTATGGCTGTTGCTAATGCATTATACAACACTATTCAGCGACATAAAATAGTTAAAGATGTAGCTCGCGTCGTTTTGCCACCCACGTTATATTCAAAAAGCGCTCAGTATCTTGGGGAAGCTTACGTTGAATATAAGCTGGCACTGCGATATGAAAATGAAGACGATATCCAAAACGCACTATATTTTTATGAACAATCCGCTACAAAAGGATTTGCATACGCTCAGTATAAGCTAGCCAAACATTATCAAGAAACTAACGACACTGCCCAAAGTATAAAATGGCTAAAAAAAGCCGCTAAACAAAATGTCCCAGAAGCCCAGTTTGACTTAGGCTTGTGTTACTATAGCGGTGATGGTGTCGATATAGATATTGATAGAGCTATTAAATTGATTACACTAGCGGCAAATAACAACTACTCAACAGCAAAAACATACTTACTGCTACACAAATCTAAAACTATAATGGTTGATATTATTAATGATACAATATAGTTAGGGAGGAATTATATGAAAAACGAACTCATTTTGCTTAGCGATGAGCAACTTACATTTCATACTAACCGCTATGAACAGCTTAAGGTGCAGTGGGAGCAAATTAGTTGGGCGTTTGCTACAGAAGTTGCCGATGTTATCAGAGATGACCTAAATATTGCTATAGATAAATTTGAGCAGTCTACTACTACTATTATCCGCGATAAGCTTTGTATTGAGAAAGTTTTACTTAGCGGTAATGATAGCGAGAAAGTTTTGCAAGATATGCTTGGTGATATTGCCATATCTCTTGTACAGCAGTGGTCAGAAGTTAATTATAACTTTTGCGCAGATTTGCAGTGCCACTTAGATTGCATTTTATGGGGGCCGATGGAATTTTATAATGCTAATTTCCCTAAGCAAAGCTTTGACACCGACAACATGCTAATGAGCATATCTAGAAATTCATTTGATGACGTTATAGACCAGCTAGAAGAGGCAAATTTTATTAGATGGCTATCTAGCTCGCATATAGCTAAAACACAGTTTTGGAAAACGATGGACGCAGTTAGCAACGTAAGTGAAGATGCTAGCAAATTCCAATTAATCAACTTACAAATGCAGCTACTTAAGTTAATCGCCACGCTAAAACATCAAGTAATACGCTTTATTAACGCTGGATTTAAAGATATACGCCAAATCATTGAACATGCAGATATAGAAGCTAAAGTATATACTAATTTACTAGAACTAGCATAAAAAAAGACCGAGTAACTCGGTTTTTTTCGCTTTTGAAATTATGGAGGTAATTATGTTAACAGAATTAAAACAACTTGCAATTGTAACTAAACAAGGGGAAGCAGATGAACAATTTGAAGCGGCAAAAAACTATGCTCGCTCGATAGGAATTAATAACAATAAAACTCAAGCGTTCGGCCTATTTTTAAAAGCCGCGTTGCAAGGCCATGTAGAAGCAGCTCATCACATTGGTCTATGCTACAATAACGGCGATGGCATTGAAGTTAACGCCGAAAAAGCTTTTGAATGGTTTTTAAAAGCTGCCGAACAAGGCTTCGCAGAATCGCAAAACTGCGTCGGAGTATGCTACTTAAAAGGCATTGGCACCGCCGAAAACATACCTACAGCGCTACAATGGTTTATAAAAGCCGCCGATGCTGGCATACTACTATCCCACTACAACAAAGGTCTATGCTATATAAATGACCAAAATTATCAGCTTGCATTTGAAAGCTTTCAGCTAGTCGCAAACCAAGGCTATCCTGACGCACAAGATATGCTAGCCGAATGTTACTACAACGGCTACGGCACACCGCAAGACACTCAGCAAGCATTCCAATTGTGGTCACATGCGGCCATTTGGAGCAATCATAAAGAGTCGCAATATAAATTAGCTGAATTTTGTTACAGCCAAAATGGTCTATTATACAATCCTCAGCAGGCATTTAACTTATGGCTACAATCTGCCATCCAAGGCTTTAAGCCATCTCAGTATAAAGTTGCCGAATGCTATAATAAAGGAATTGGCACAACTTTAAATGAAAATCAGGCTAACTTCTGGACCACCAAATATTATAGCTAACCTCACTTGACGTGAGGTTATTTTAATAACTTAAGCTGTCTCTGCGCCGAACCATTGCCTCTAGCCGCTGCCTGCCTAAAATGCTCCACAGCTAGCGAAGGATTTTTTGCAACGCCATTACCGTAATAATAGCATAAACCTAAGTAATACTGCGCCGCCACATTGCGCTGATTGACAGCATTATTAAACCACCACACAGCCACATTGTAATCCTGCTTCACACCTTCGCCGTTATAATAACAAAGCCCCAGATAATACTGCGCAGAGCTGTTACCATGCTTAGCAGCTTTACTAAACCAGCCAATAGCCTCGTCAAAATTCTGCTCCACACCTTCGCCGTTATAATAACAAAGCCCCAAATTAAACTGCGCCGGCGCATAATCTAGCTGCGCGGCCTGCCTATGCCATAAAACAGCAGTCTCAAAATTTCTTTCCACCCCATCGCCCGTATAATAACATACGCCTAATATATACTGCGCCTCAGCATGGTTGCCACCAGCCGCCATCTCATACCAACTTATAGCGCGCGTAATATCTCGCTCCACCATCACGCCTATATCATAACAAAGCCCCAAGTTAAACTGCGCATCCGCACTGCCTTTAGCCGCCGCTCTGTTAAACCAAATTATCGCCTGCCCCAGATTTTGCGCACCGCCTTCTCCGTTGCAATAACATAGCCCTAAATAATATTGCGCCTCGGTTTTACCTTGCACCGCAGCCTCTCTAAAATACTCCTTAGCCACCACACAGTCATGCGCGACATGAACGCCGTTATAATGCCACAAACCTAGCGTATACTGCGCCGAAGCATCTCCACACTGCGCCGCCAGCTTATACCACTTAGCCGACTCATATTGCTCACCAAGCTTATAATAACAAATCCCAAGACTTTTCCTAGCCTTAGTCACGCCGTATTCAACAGCCTGCTCAAACCACTTAGCCGCTTCCTCATAACTTCCTTCCTTATAATAAGGCTGCGCCACAAACTCATAGCATATGCCAGCCTTAACTAAAGCTTTCGGATTACTCTCGGTCTGAGAATACCACTTAGCCGCCGTCTCAAACAACTCCTGAGTATAATAAAAATCACCCAAATTATAAAAACATAAATCCGCCTTAGCACCAGCTTCATCATTACCAAGCTTAGATGCTCTCTTATAAAACGTTGCCGCTTCTTCATATTCATGACTATCATAAAACTGCTCCGCTAAATTAAAACAACATAGCCCAAGCTTATACCTAGCCTGCGCATGACCTTGGTCAGATAGCGGTTTAAAATACTCAATTGCAGCCTTAAAATCATTATCATTAAAACACGCCTCGCCAAGTTCAAAAAAATACCCACTTAAATGCTCCTTAGCATCTGAGTTACCTTGCGCCGCAGCCTGCCTATATAGCGACATAGACATTTCATAACTAATCTCAACACCACGCCCCTTAGCATAACACTCCGCAAGCTGACACTGCGCCCTCGCAAGACCCGCATTAGCCGCCTTCTTAAACCACTCAACCGCCTGCGAATAATCAAGCTCCACGCCGTCGCCAGAATAATACATATCACCAATATTACACTGCGCATTAGCATTACCACTCTCAGCCGCTAATTCATACCACTTAGCCGCCTGCTCAAAATCCTGATTAACCCCTTGCGCATTATCGTAACATACGCCAATGCAAAACTGCGCATCCGAATGCCCAAGCTCTGCTGCTGACTTATACCACTTAGCAGCCTGCTCCAAATTTTGCTTAGTGCCTATCCCTTCCTTATACCAATTGCCCAAAATAAACTGCGCACCAATATGGCCATTTTTGGCCGCGCGCGAATACCATAAAAAAGCCTCCTCATAGTTTTGCCTAACATCAACTCCTCTTTCATAATACTCACCCAACATAAACTGCGCACCCATATGATTAGAATCAGCAGCACGCTCAAACCACACCTTAGCCGCCGCCTTATCCTCAGTTACACCATCTCCATCAAAATAGCATAAGCCCAAGTTATACCTAGCGTCCGCGCTACCTTTTTTAGCCGCGCGATTAAACCATGTAACAGCCTCCGAATGATTTAACTTCACACCTTTACCATACTTATGACACTCACCCATCTGATTAAGCGCCTCCACATTGCCGTGCTCAATAGCTTTAAATAGCCACTCAATAGCTTTAAATTGGTTACCTTTCTTGCCGTTAACAAAATTACAAGCAATATTATAATAACATAAACCAACCCTGCTATGAGCGTCTTTATGACCTTGCGCCGCTGCGTAACTATACCATATAGAAGCTTGCTCGTAATCTTGCTCTACATCTTTACCTGTAAAATACCAATCGCCAACATTATAATATAGCGCATTTAAACTCCTAGCCGCATATACATTGCCCTGCTCAGAAGCAAGCTCAAACCAACCAACTGCCGACTTATAATCACGCTTTACTCCAACCCCTTTAGCGTAACATAGCCCCAAGTTATAGTAACATAAACCTAAGCTTTCGCGCGCCGTTGGATGCCCGTGCTCTGCCGCCTCCTTAAAACATACTATAGCAAGCTCGTAACTACGCTCCACACCGTCGCCATTGTAATGACATTTGCCCAAATAATTAAGCGCATCCAAGTGCCCTTTCTCAGACGCAGCGTCAAATAGCCTAATAGCCACTTCATAATTTTGCTTAATGCCGTCCCCATCATAGTAACATTTGCCAAGCTCATACTGCGCCTCCATATATCCCTGATTTGATGCGCGGCTAAACCAGTCCACTGCCTTAGTCGGATTTTCTCTAACTCCAATCCCATCTCTATAAAACGTACCCATCATAAACTGTGCCTCGATATGACCTTGCGCTGCCGCTTTAGCCATATGTACTTGTGCCAGCATATTATTTTGATCCACGCCGTCTCCTCTGTAGAAACATTTGCCAAGCTCAAATTGCGCATCCTTTTGCCCAAGCTCCGCCGCTCGCTCAAACCAATACACCGCCCGAGTTATATCCTGCTGTGTACCATCACCCATATAGTGACACATCCCTACTTGATACTGTGCATCTGCATTTCCATGTTTCGCTTGTGAAAATAAGTCTTTATAGTTACTCATATTTATATCCCTCCATTATTTTTTTCTCTTATTATATGCTTAATTATTAAGTTTTAATAAAAAAAAAGGCTGTTCACTGTTTAGTGTAACAACCTTAGTTTTTTATTCTTGTGCTTCCGCTAATGCTCTTGCTTTAGCTGCACAGCACGCTTTAATTTCAGTTTGTTCTTGTTCTACTATCTCAATAATTTCTTCGATTTCAATAATCTCTTCTTCAATAATCTCTTCTTCAATAATCTCTTCTTCAATAATTTCTTCTTCAATAATTTCTTCTTCAATAATTTCTTCTATAATTTCAATTTCTTCTTCAATAATTTCTTCTTCAATAATTTCGATTTCTTCAATTTCTTCAATAATCTCATAAGCTAACTGTTCTACAACAGGCTCTGCTACTACTAGCTCTATAACAGGTTCAGCCACAGGTTCAACCACCGCTACTGGTTCTTCTTCTTTAGATGAACATGCGCTTAGCATTGTTGCTGCAAGTATTGTAATTACTATTTTTTTATTCATATTATTTCCCCCTTGTGCTTATTAATCAAGAGCTATTTTAACATAATTGTATATTGCTGTCAATACTTAATCTTGTAGCAAAATATCTTGTGATAAAATATCTTCTAGTACTATATCTTCTACTAATATATCAATTAACGAATTTATGCTATCTACAATTTGGATGCCTGCACTTACGATATAACTTGACGTTAGCGCCACCTCATTGCCTTGCTTAACCGGAACAACCTCATTCCACACCAACGGATTTGAATCCTTTGCATCTTGCGCCATCTGAGCCGCCTCTTCTAACGTTGCCGCTCCTGAAGTTAAGAAGAATATCTTATCCATATCTATTCCTACTATTTCCTCCAAATTCAAAATCCCTGTCATCCCATGCGCAATATACTCAGCCTCGTCATCAGTCGCAAAAACATCCGTCCAGCCAAGCATACTCAACATCGTGCCTATCGTTCCATTTGGCCCTTGCAAGTAATAGTCTGTCGCGCTTGCAACAGATAATGCTACATACGTCTTATCTTCAAACAGCGGTTTAACCTCGTCAATTCGCTCCTCAAGCTGCGCAAATGTATCCATTATCTCATCCGCTTTAATCTTAGCTTCATCTGTAACAGCAAACGCCTGTGTAAGCACTTCAGTCTGGTGCTTCATATATTCGTATACATTCATCTGGCCAGTAGTATCGCTCATACCTATTCCATACACAGGTATTCCCGCGTCCTTTAACGTTTGGCCATGCACAGACATAGCAGTTGCGGCGATAATTACTAAATCCGGCTCCATCGCTACAATTAACTCCACATCATAGTTACTGCTATTAACGCTTGGCACCACAATAGCATCTAAATCTTCTGGATACGTCATAGTAGTAGTGACTGGCACTGCAATTAAATTTGCCCCCATTTCATATATCGTCCTAACTGGATAAGTACTTAGCGCCACAATCTTTTGAGGCATCTCATCTAAGTAAATATCATCATACCCTTCCACCCCTTGTAAATCATGTGTATGTTGTAGTACAAACCCTTGGTATTCATTGTCCTCAGATGCTACAGTTGCAAACGCAGGACAAAGTGTACATGCTGCTAAAGTTAATGCAAAAAATTTTTTCATAATTATAACCCCCTTAAATACTCATCATAAACTTCTCTAATCATATCCGCTCCTCTAACACCCACAATAGGCATATGAGTCGCCACCTGGCTTTTATATACAGTCGGTGCATTTACACACATCGTTGTATTAGTTTTATTAACTACCATACCAGAAACTTCATCCGCTAAAATAAACGTATAATCCAAACTCTCCAAAGCTTTTATCCTATCAGACTCATTATTAAAATATACAATCTCATCATCTACATTATCTATCATGCTAATCGTATGTAAACAAATCTTCATAACAACATGCGCTCCAAGGCTCTGCATCATAGAGCACAGACCCACAACTCTATCATAGTCGCCAACTACCGCCACTTTAGGCGAAACCTTTAACATACGCTTATACATCTGATAATGCCCCGACTCCATAATCTTTTTATCAAGCAGAGGCATAAGTGGCTCTTTTCCTAATACATTGCCAATCTCCATAAGCCATGATTTTGTCTGCGCATAACCGTATGGCACCCCATATACGTAAGGCGTGTTAAACTTTTGCTTTAAATACTTAGCAGCTTGTAGGCCGTCTGCACTAACAACCAAATTTATAGTAGCACTACTCATATGCTCAATTTCACAAATGCTAGTTTCACAACATAGCGCAGTCCCAAGCGTCATATTAAACGCATCTTCAACAAGCGAAACAATTTCATTCTTATCACTAACAGCTCTAAAGTTGCCAACAGATAGGCCAATTAAATTAAACGTATTTAATCGTTCATCACTCGGCAAAACAAGCTCGCTTATCTTCTTATACGCAAAAGAAACACCAACGCTATAATCACCTCTAAAACCGCCCACATCACAAGCTATTAACTTAGCGTTTATCTGCTGTTGCATATACTTACATACGCCTTTTATATCTGTACCTATCACTTCCGAAGTAGATGAAGCTACTACAAAAATAACCTTTGGGCTAAAACTTTCATCCAACTCGATAATAGAATTTTCAAGCCTCGATACATCGCCCATTATTACATCATCTTCAGTCATATGCGTAGTGAAAATCTGCTCACGCTGTTCAATACCAAGCTTACCTAAAAAACCCATACTATAATGAGTAGTGCCGGCTGGGCCATATTCTAATATGATACTCTGCTTAACCGACAACAAACTCCACAACAATCCCATTCTATCCGATGGCGTTGGCAAATATCTACATAGCCCCATCTACATCACCCCTTTCATATTAGCCCTAAACTCAATCGACTGCTTAGCTCCATTAACTAATGCATTAACAATAAACTCAGCAGCATCAAATCCTAGCATACTATTAGCCATATCCGTATGCACAAGAGCAATGCCTTTAGCTTGCAACCTAGCAGCATATTCATGGCCTAAATATAAATTAGGCTGTAGCTCATCGTATATATATTGTAGAGGAGTAATGTTGGCCGATTTAGTTACAAAAGGATTAGCAAGCTTAAGCAGTTCATCTTTCCACACTAAATCTCTATCTAAAATTCTAGCCATTTGGATTAACAACGGCTTCATTCCAAGCTTAACCATAAAAAGATTAATTTCAAACGGCAAAAAAGGCGTATGGCCATAAATGTAACTAACTCCATTAAGCTTATCCAAAGCGTCATTTATAATAGCATCCACACGGTAATAACTATCCATAACAGACTGAGGTAGCGGTATTTGTAAATAATCAAACAAAGCATTATAACTGCTTAAAATATTATCAATATCAAAAAAGCGCTCAAAGCTAACGTATGGAACTCCAAACTGCTGTTGCATAAGCTTAGCAAGTGGCAGCGCAGTTTCATTAACAACAATATTAACGCGTGCGCTAGGCGCTTTAACAATATCATCCACATCGCAACCAGATGGAAGCATAACGCCAATCTCCACACCACAATCATTAAGCACTGTGTAAAGCTCCGTAGTATTAAAATTGCCTAACCTTTGGCCTAAAATATTAACACTACCGCCCATCTGCTGTGGCTTCATCATTTGAAAACATGCACTAATAGTCCTCTCGATGCCAGGAATATGGTCTTGGCATTTAAAATGCTCCGTATGAACAGCCATAACTGGCAAATTATATTTATCACAAAGCGCCGCAGCTACACTATCCATATCATCACCAATAATCTCAATAACACATGTAGTAACCAAAAATACACAAGCTGGATTATACTCACAAATCATCTCATCAAATGCAAGCTCCGTAGATTCACAGCTACCAAACGTTACGTCATGAGTATCTACAATAACAGAAACACACCTGCCTTTAATGCCGCCAAAATCCTTGCTCATAGCTAAAGACTTAGTATAATAAGCGCACTCATCAGTGCCAATAACCATAATCATAGCATCTCTAATACCCTTAGCAACTAAAGCCGCACCCATTAGAGGGCAGTGACTGCCAGGAAATAGCGTATGAGTCAGCTGGGTTACATCTTTAATACAACTAACTTGATCAAGTCTCTTAAGTCGCTTAATAATTTTTTTACCGTCCATATAATCTCCTTAAATTTCATCATAAACAATAATAGGATTTTCCCTACCTTCCAAAAATACAATATTACACGACACACCGTAAACATCCTGCATCATCGTTGGGGTTACAACATCCTTAGGCGCACCTTCATCATACTTTACACCATCCTTAAGAATAACAATTCTATCACTAACCTCAAGCGCATGGCTTAAATCATGAAGCACCATAACAATGCCAATGCCAGACTCCCTATTTAGGCGCTTAACGAGGCGCATAGTTTCTAGCTGATACGCAACATCTAAATAAGTAGTAGGTTCATCCAAAAACATAATCTCGGGCTTTTGAGCTAATACAGTGGCAATCCAAACGCGCTGAGCCTGACCACCAGAGCAAGTTTGGATAGACTTATTTTGCAAATCCAAAACACCCGCCTGCTCCATAGCCCACTGAACAATCTCCTTATCTTCATCAGAACTACCTTTAAACCACTTTTGATACGGCATACGGCCGAAGCTAACCAAATCCTTCACTTTAAAATCTGGAGGAGCTTGATGGCGCTGAGGTAATACACCCATCTTCTTAGCAAGCTCCTTACTATCAATCTTCCTAATTTCAGTATCATCCACACAAATAGAACCAACCTTATAATCAAGAAGCCTAGTTAAAGCTTTTAAAACAGTCGATTTGCCAGAACCGTTAGGGCCAATAATAGTAGTAATCTCGCCCTTTCTAACCTCAATATCAATACCATCAACAACAATATTCTCACCATATGCAATCTGGACATTACTTCCTTCAACTATCATAAATTCCTCCTATCCGCCATAAACTTTTCCCTTTTTCTTTAACATATATAAGAAGAAAGGACCACCAACTAGAGCCATAACAATCCCAACAGGAACCTCCATCCCAGGGATAATAGTTCTACCTACAGTATCCGCCACAAGAACAACTAGCGCGCCCATTAACGTACAAACTGGAAGAAGAGCCTTGTAATCAGAACCAATAACAAGCCTAGAAATATGAGGAACAATAAGCCCTACAAACCCAACCATACCAACAACCGTAACAGTAGCAGCAGCTAAAAAGGCTGAAACAGCAGATAATAAAATACGGCTTTTAGTAACGTTAACGCCTAAGCTTTTAGCCATATCCTCGCCTAATAAAAGCAAATTGGCGGTTTTAATGCAACAAAAAGCTAAAACTAACCCGACACTACCATACGCCGCAGCTATGTATACTTGAGACCACGACCTTCCAGATAAGCTACCATTCATAAAAGCTAATACGCTAGATAAATCATCAGAATGTAGCAACTGTAAAAATGAATTGTAAGCACCTAAAACGCTATTAATGGCAACACCAGATAAAATGATTCTAATGGCCGATATACCGCCATCGTAAGCCATAATAAAAATGAGTACACAAGCGAGCGCCGCACCTGCAAATGCAAATAGAGGAACCGAAGCGCTAAGATGTGGGAATAGTAGCAAAATGGTAATGGCAGCAGTTCCAGCACCTGCGGAAACTCCGATGCTGCCAGGGTCGGCTAGTGGATTGCCCATAACAGACTGAAGCAGCGCGCCAGCAATCGATAGAGCAGCGCCAACAAGAAGCGCTAATAAAACGCGCGGTAATCTTAGATGAGTAACAACAACTTTAATGGTGCTATGCTCATCTGAAATTAATGCATCGATAATCTCCTTAGGCGAATATCCAGCACTACCAATGCCAAGCGCCACAATCGACATAATGGCGATTGCAACAACAAGCATTAGGCATACACAAGTAACTCTGCCAAAGCTGTCTTTTTTATAGTTTTTCTTATTAGTTATCATATGTAATCTCCTATAATATCCTCGCTATTTGCAACAATCTGATTAGCTAGCTCCAAATAAACAGATTGCATCATAGAAGTTGAATCCAAAAATTCAAAAACAGTACCGCCCCTATGCTCAGCAGTTTGGATTTCTGGCGAACGTGGTATGTAGTTTATTATAGTTGTCCCAATTTCGTCGCATGCCTTTTCAACAATTTGGCGCTCATCTTCAATATTTTTAGCATTTAAAATAATCCCTCGTAAAGAAGCATAACCGCGTTTACCAAAGTTAGAGATAGCAGACGCAATATTAGTGGCTGCATATAACGCCATCATCTCGCCCGATGAGACTATAAAAACATCTTTAGCATAGCCTCCTCTAATGGGCATGGCAAAGCCTCCGCATACCACATCGCCTAAAACATCGTATATTACTATATCTGGTTTATATTCTTCAAACGCTCGTAATTCTTCTAATTTTTCAAATGCAGAAATAATCCCACGACCTGCGCAGCCTATGCCAGGAGTCGGTCCCCCCGATTCTACGCAAAGCACACCTTTATAGCCTTCGTATACAATGTCTTGTAAGCCAAGTTCATCGCCTTTTAGCTTAAGTTGATTTAATACAGTAGGGATATGTTTACCGCCCATTAAGTTTTTAACGGAATCGGCCTTTGGGTCGCACCCTATTTGCATAACTCTATAGCCTTGCGTTGCTAGCGCTGCTGATAGATTAGAAGTTGTTGTTGACTTGCCTATTCCGCCTTTTCCATATATCGCTATTCGTTTCATAGTGTTAATAATCCACCCTTTGTTATAAATTTAATCAAGAGTTATTGTAGCATAACTATAAGTTAGTGTCAAGAAACTTTTTACTAAAGTTTAAATTTATAATTTATAAATATAAAATAATAAAACGCTATTGAAGTGGTTATAATAAAAATAATTTTAAAGTACTTTAAAGAAAGGGTGCTAACAATGATAAACTATTATGATGATAAAAAAGATTTAGAACTAGTAGGAAGCGAAGGCCGAACCGTAGCAATATATGGAGCTGGGAAATTTATACCTTATGGATTTAAAGACATATTACCGCGAGCAGATTACTTTATAGATAGAAATGCCGATGCTATAAAGCAAATAAACAACACGCCAGTAGTTACAATTGAACAATTTCAGAATATGAAATTCAAGGGGGGGGGCGTGGACTTCGTGATTACTGCTAGTGGTGAAGCAAGTCAAAATGAAATCGTAAAATTACTTATACAATTATATAAATCAGCAGCAATAAATATATTTTGTCTTATACCTAGTACTATGCGCCCCAATCAATACTTAGCAACAATCCCAGAATATATAGAAGCTTTAAGAGACGGCTATAACCATATCCCCGAAGCAAAAGATAAGCAATATATAGCTGATACAGTGAATATGCTGCTTAACCCTATTGTAAGAGAAGATAGAATTGAATTTAGTGACCATACTAGTAAATATTTTAACTCATCAAACGGTATTAGAGAAACTGTTAAAGCACAACAGTTTTATAAAAATAAAATATATATGTTTGGTAACTCATGTACCGTCTCGGTGTATAACGAAGATAAAGAAACAATCAGCAGTCATTTACAACACTTACTAGATATAAATAATTACTCATTTGAAGTTGATAATTATGGAATATATTGTGTTAATAGGAATCAGCTGTATAATTTACAAAAAACTTTAGAGCGAGTTAATATAAAACAAAATGATATTGTATTTTTCATGCACAATATAAATATGTATTCTCAGGATAAGGATAAAGTGTTGTATAGCGTATCGTGGCTAAAAGATATACAGCAATATTGTTTGGATAGAGGATGTAAATTTTATATAATAAAGTTCCCTAGGTTAGTGGATAGAAAAGTGTTAACTGAGTTAGAAGAAATAATTATAAGACAGTGGCCTGCTGCAAAGTTAACATTATCTGACGATAAGAAAGCATATCAGAAGGCAGAGGTAGCACATCCAAAAGATAAGGAACTAGAAAATCTATTGTATACAGCCACTAAAATAAATAATATCCCATACTTCGATTTTGAATATTTAATAAATGAAAAATATCCGCATGAAAGCTTCTTTGTAGACGAAGCCCACTTTCACTCAAGGGCCAACAAACGAATAGCAACCGAAATATACGAAATACTACAGCTAAGTTTTAAACTGCAACAAACACAACAAGCGGCACAGCAATACTTTGCAAAAGAAGAGCGCGAATTTAAAAGTTTTATATTAACAAAATACCATGAAAACGAATGGATGAGCTACATTAAACAGCTAAAAGAAGCATACCCACAAACAAAACAAACAGCAGCAGCAGCTATAGTAGTAAACTGCAATCCATTTACAAATGGGCACAAATACTTAATAGAAACAGCCGCGCAACAAACGGAAAAGCTATACGTATTTGTAGTAGAAGAAGATAAATCAGTCTACACATTTAAAGAACGATATAGCCTAGTAAAACAAAATTTAGCGCATCTAAAAAACGTAACAATTTTACCAAGCGGCAAATTTATAATATCGCAAATCACATTCGCCGAATATTTTAACAAAGACGATGCCCCAACAATAGATGTAGCAAACGATTTAACTATATTTGCAAAAGAAATAGCTCCAGTACTAAACATTACAAAACGCTTCGTAGGCGAGGAGCCGTATTGTCAAGTTACTAACGCCTACAATTTAAAAATGAAAGAAATACTACCCCAATATGGAATAGAATTAATCGAAATCCTACGCCAAACAGTTGATGGGCATATAATTAGCGCGTCTAATGTACGCGAATGTATTAAAACGCACAATTATGAATTATTGCAAAAGCTAGTCCCTACGGCTACCCTAGATTTTCTATCCCAAAAACATAATTTTAAAAATTAAGAAAGGGCGCATAAATTTAGATGCAAAGCAACAAAAAAGCTGCTAGGCAAATAGCCCAGCAGCATACATAATAATTATTATTCTATAGAAGTATAACCAAAGAAAAACTTACCAGTAGAAGTTCTATCCCAATTCACAACCGAATCAGAAATATGCCAACAATCCACATAATAATATAAAGGAATAGTCGCCCAATCCGCCATTAAAACTTGCTCCGCAGCATACAAATACTCAAAACGCTCTTCACCAGAAGTAACCGCCGCCATATTCATATTATAATCATAATCTTCATTAGAATAATTAGAATTATTTTGCGCATGCCCAGTTCTAAACAACTCAAGCATCGTATTAGGGTCAGAATAATCGCCAATCCAACCGTTACGAGCCATCTCAAAATCACCACTATATCTAGAATCTAAAAATACCGCCCACTCTTGATTTTCAAGCGTCACATTAATCCCTAAATTCTGCTTCCACATCTCCTGAATAGCCTCCGCAATTTTTTGATGCGAATCTAGCGTATTATACAAAATGCTAAACGATGGGAACCCTTCGCCATTTGGATAACCAGCCTCAGCAAGAGCAGCCTGCGCAGCCTCAATATCGCCGCTAGTAGGTATTCCATAATCACCTGCAACATCATTAAAATCATTGCCATTAGGGTCAATAAATCCAGGCCCTACATATCCTGCCGCTGGAGTCTCTCCTGCTCTAGTAACCTGGCTAACTAACGCGTCTCTATCTATCGCCAAGTTAAGCGCCTTTCTTACGTTAACATCTTGGAATAACTCCTCCTCCAAATTAAACGTATAATAATACGTTCCTATGTAAGGAAGTACGTAAAACTCAGGGTCCTCGATAATTAGCGCCGGAATTTCCTCTGTTGGCATACTTCCGTTAAGCAAAATATCCCCACTATTAAACGCTGTTAAAGCAGTCGATTGGTCAACAATAAACCTAGCTACCACGCTATCTAATACCACATTATCCGCGTCCCAATAATTTTCATTTTTAGAAAGAACCACTCTATCGCTCATCAAATATTCAGTCACAATAAATGGCCCATTACAAACAACCTTAGATGCGTCCTTAGCCCACAGTCCATCTGGGTCTGTAACATCCTCTCTAACTGGCATAAACGTTGCAAACGCTGTAAGCCTTAAAAAGTAATCCGTTGGATTAGCTAACGTTACCTGTAACGTCTTATCATCAAGCGCCACAACTCCAAGCTCCTCATAAGACATCTCACCTCGCAAAATCTCCGCCGCATTTAAAATTCCTGCTGAAGCAAAAATATCAGCGTAATCAGACCCTGTCGCTGGGTTAATCCCTCTTTTCCATGCATACTCAAAATCACCAGCAACTATAGGTTGCCCATCTGACCACATAGCTTTATCATCTATAATAAACGTATAAACCAAATTATCCTCAGACACAGTCCACGACTCAGCTACAGCCGGTGTAACTTCCCCGTATAACTCTCTAGTTAAACCTTCAAATGTATTATTAATAATATTACCGCCTGGCACACCTGTGCTAAGTTGTGGGTCAATGCTCGCTGGCTCCGCACCTAAGTTAAAAGTTAGAACCTGTGGGCTAGAACTTACCGTAGTCGTATTAGACTCGCTATCGTTAGTCGTAACTTCGCTAGTACTGCTAGAGCTACTGCTAGTGCTGCTGCTAGAGCTAGAGCTGCTAGACGTTTCATTGCTAGAACATCCTATAAACGCCATGCAAGATACCATAGCTAGTGCAAAAGTTAATTTCTTATTTAATATCATATTATTTCTCTCCTTTAAAATGGTAAAATTTGGAATATAACAATTAATATAATTAATATAAATGACATGAAACTTGATGTGTAGCATCTAAAGTTTTTAACTCTGGCTCCACATCGCTACATTTTGGTTGTGCGTATCTGCATCTAGTTCTAAATCTACATCCAGACGGCGGATTTAGCGGACTTGGCACATCCCCTTCTAAAATTATTCTTTGCTTAGACTTCTCGCTCGTTGGGTCTGGTATTGGAATTGCCGACAGCAGCGCCTTAGTATATGGATGCTGTGGGTTTGAGTATATCTCATCGCTATTTCCTATCTCCACCAATTGCCCTAAGTACATTACTCCTATTCTATTTGAAATATGTTTTACCATCGATAAATCATGCGCTATAAACAAATATCCCATACCCGTCTCAGCCTGAATTTCCTCTAGCATATTAACAACCTGCGCTTGTATCGATACATCCAGCGCCGAAATAGGCTCATCGCAT
Organism: Candidatus Parepulonipiscium sp. PG-Nuni2H_MBin01; assembly: GCA_001994995.1. Lineage (GTDB taxonomy): Bacteria > Bacillota > Clostridia > Lachnospirales > Cellulosilyticaceae > Parepulonipiscium > Parepulonipiscium primum. The sequence goes on from MDJM01000002.1 coordinate 26,924, forward strand.
ATGATAAATTCTGGATTAACAGCTAGCGCCCTCGCTATTCCTATACGCTGTCTTTGGCCACCCGAAAACTCATGCGGATAGCGACTAGCATGGTCTTTCATAAGCCCTACCCTTTGCAGTAGCGTCGCAATTATATCATCTCTTTCACCATTGCTACTTGCCACCTTATGCGTATCTATCGCCTCTCCTATAATATCCGAAATAGTCATACGGCTATTTAACGAAGCATAGGGGTCCTGGAAAATCATCTGCATTTTCTTTCTATACGGTAACATCTGCTTCTCATTATAATCAGTAATATCCACCCCATCATAAATAATCCTACCTGCTGTTGGCTGATATAACTTAAGAACAGTTCTACCCGTAGTACTCTTACCACAACCAGACTCACCTACAAGCCCTAAAGTCTCACCTTTTTTAATCCCAAAATTAACATTATCAACCGCCTTAATGTGCTTTTGTGTTTTCTTAAACAATCCACTTGTTTTAGTAAAATACTTCTTTAAGCTCTGTATTTCTACTAAATACTCACTCATTCCTAATCCCTCCTCTACTTCGTTGCACTACCACCAAGCCTTGCCCTAATCCGTGTTGCCATATTTGAGACACTATATTATTACTAAATACATACTCATTCCTAATCTAATCGCTACTTAGCTGCACTACCACCAAGTCTTGCTCTAAGCTCTTTTGGCACATTTGGATGATGCATATGGCATCTCGTTCTATGCCCTGGTGTAATCTCATATATTTCTGGCATCTCATCTAAGCATTTCTTTACTGCAAACTCACACCTGCTACAAAATGCACACCCTTTTGGTGGATGAAGCATATCTGGCGGCGACCCTGGTATTGGCACCAACGTTTGCTTAGTTAGCGTTTCCGGATTTGGTACCGACTTTAATAGCCCTATCGTATACGGATTTTGTGGATTCGCAAACAACTCAGTTACCGTCGCCTCCTCCATCATCATACCTCCATACATTACTATTACCCTATCACACAACTCCGCTATAACCCCCAAATCATGCGTAATAAAAATAATTGATGTATCTAACTTCTCTCTTAGACCTTTTAATAAATCAAGTATTTGCGCCTGTATCGTTACATCAAGCGCAGTCGTTGGCTCATCAGCAATCAGAAGCTCCGGCTCGCATGACAATGCCATTGCGATAATCGCCCTCTGTCTCATTCCACCTGAAAACTCATGTGGATAATTCTTAACCCTTTGCTCAGGCGATGGAATTCCTACCGCCTCAAGCATCTTAATTGCAATCTCATCCGCCTGTGCTTGCGATAAATCCTTATGCGCTCTTATTACCTCCGTCATCTGATTTCCTATAGTGTACACAGGATTAAGTGCAGTCATAGGGTCCTGAAAAATCATCGAAATTTCATCCCCCTGAATTTGCCTCATCTCCTTTGCAGTCTTTGTAACCAAATCTTGCCCCTTAAACAATACCTTACCATTTTTAATCTTCCCTGGGTGCTGCAGCAGTTTCATAATCGACATACAAGTAATACTTTTACCACTACCAGATTCACCAACTATACCTACAACCTCACCTTTATAAATATCAAACGAAACATTTCTAACCGACTGAACTTCTCCAAGATGTGTAAAAAACGACGTTTCTAATCCTTGAACTTCTAATACCTTTTCTTTTTCCATTATCCTCATCACCGTTTTGAACAACGCCGCCTAAATGGCTGCCGCAGCTCCCTTTCTGTTTTAATTTATAGACGGTTGAATAAATAATTCATTTACTAAATCAAGTAAATATGCAACAGCCTATTGGTAATTGCCTAGCTAAAGGCAACTACCATAAATCTTACTTCACAAAATCTTAAATCCTAAATCAATCTTAATTCCAAGTAACACAGGGGCTTCGCCCCTGCGAAGGGGCCGGAGGCCCCAAATAAGCTTAATAATCTTACTAACTTTAAATGCATGCATATTACTTAGGGGTAGGACCCCTTTCGGAGCCGAAGGCCCATTAATACGCTTGCTAATCTTAAATCTATTTACGCAATCTAGGGTCAAGCGCATCTCTAAGCCCATCTCCTAAAAAGTTAAATGCAAACATTGTTACTGCTATTGCTATAGATGGCACTGCCAACTGATATGGGTATGAACGTATTCCACCTAGCGCATCACTAGCTAGCGTTCCCCACGATGCTTCTGGTGCTGAAATCCCTAGCCCCATAAAACTTAAAAACGCTTCTGTAAATATCGCACTTGGTATTGCCATCATCATCGATACTACTATTGGCCCTATTGCATTTGGTATTAAATGCCTCACTATAATCTTTCCTTTTGATACTCCTAGCGCTCTTGCCGCTAACACAAACTCTTGCTCTTTTAAACTAAGAACTTGCCCTCTAACTAACCTCGCCATTCCTACCCAGTACACTGCTCCAATCGTAATTATTATCGTCTTTAACCCTGGCTCTATAATAACCATAAGCATAATTACAATAAGTAAAAGCGGTACTGAATTTATAATATCCACTATCCTCATCATAATATTATCCAGCTTACCGCCCTCATATCCTGCGATACCACCGTATAACACCCCGATAAATAAGTTAACTAGCGATGCTACCAAACCTACTGTTAACGAAATTCTTGCTCCATATAACACCCTTGTCAATATATCTCGCCCTAAACTATCCGTTCCTAATAAATATGATTTATTGTAAACCTTAGTTGTATCATACTTATCTATAAGCACTCCATCAACATATAAATCATACTTATCTTGCATAACATTTGAACTACTATTTGCTCTAGCTGAAGAATAATCAAATTTAACCTCAACACCATCAATATCATACATCATATAACTTTGTGTCGTATTTCTCTCCGTCTCCTTCAGTGCTTCCACTATAGTTCCATCCGCTTCCATCCTAAACAACTTATACTCCCTATGCACATACACATAAATGTCATCCTTAATATGCGTAATCTCATAACTAATCGGAATATTCGCTAGCGCCAAAGACTGGTCTGAATAACTATACGGTGTCCACATCGGACCAAATATTGCCAGCAATGCTATAATCACAATCATCACAAGCCCTGTCATTGCCATCACATTTTGCCTAAGCCTTCTCCACACATCCTGCCAATACGTCAAACTCTTTCGCGTTGTCTGTGTACCCTCCAGGCTGCCCGGCTCTACAACTTCCCACTCATTGTTCATAGTTTCTCCCCCCTAATCGCTAAGTTTAATTCTAGGGTCTATTACTGCGTAAGCAATATCAACTAAAAGAACCATAAAAATATAAACTGCTGCGTAGAATAACGTAATACTCATAATTACTGTATAATCACGATTAGTAACACTCTCTGTAAAGTGCGTCCCCATACCAGGAAGTGCAAATATCTTCTCAACTACAAACGACCCTGTAAGAATACTAGCAACCATTGGTCCCACATAAGTTACCACTGGTATCAATGCATTTTTAAGTGCGTGCTTTCCTATAACCTTAAACTGATTTAGCCCATTCGCTCTTGCCGTTCTTATATAATCTTGTCTTAATACTTCTAGCATACTAGAACGCATCAGTCTTGTAACATACGCTAATGAAAACCCTGAAAGTGCCACCACTGGCCCTATGTAACTATTCCATCCGCTAAGCCCTCCTGCTGGAATTAGGCCTAATAGCTCCCCAAAAACATACATCATAAATGTCCCCACAACAAAACTAGGCACCGCAATCCCTATTGTTGCTATAAACATTACAATGTGGTCAATAATACTATTTTGCTTTAACGCTGAAATAATCCCTATTGGAATACCCATAAATAAAATCACACAAACTGCTATCATCCCCACTTTAGCAGACGTTGGTAACCCTTGCGAAATCATATCATTTACAGTAACCCCAGTCTTTTTCATCGAAACTCCCAAATCACCCTTTAAAAGGTTGCCTATGTAAGTTAAATATTGCTGATAAAGCGGTTGGTCAAGTCCGTACTTCTCCATTAGCGCCGCCTCAATCTCTGGAGCCAGCTCTCTTTCAGAAGTGAATGGACCGCCTGGGATAGAATGCATTAACCCAAACGTAAGAGCGCTGATAATCAGCAGTGTGACAATCATTGAAAATAATCTTTTTACAACGTATCTTGCCATATTACTCTCCTCTCTGTTCTCAATTGCTATTTAATTTTTATGTTTACATTATATATCCTTTTTTTGGAAAATGCAAGTTTAATTTAACAAAAAATCTTTTTTTGTGAAATTAGTGTATATTAGTTAAGCTTATTTCTAGGTTTTTAACGTCATATAACAAAGTCTATAGTTAATATTTATAGACAAGTATTAGAATTTTGACATACTCACTTATTCTTACGTCTTTTTTTCGTCTTGTTGGACAAGTTTGCTTTTAAAATTAAGCTTAAAATGGTATAATCATTACCATTAGGAGGTGGTTTTTTTGACCAGCAAAATATTAATAAGTCTACTAGTTCTCGCTATAGACTCAATCTCGCAAGTTACTATTACCGAACTTGCATCCGCTATAAAATCTAAATTTATTAACTATGAAACAATAGCCTTATCCACTCTAGATAACACTATAGCTACGTTTGAAACTACAGAATTTTTTGACGATTACAGCATAGCGCATGACGATGAATGTGTGCCACAAGGCGATGCCATAGATAACGAGCTATTTCTAATTCACAGCGATATACCAGATAACGTAATAGAAACTATGCTTGGTAAATCGCTACCTACTGTAGAATTTGCACAAATACTGTCCTTAGTCACCGTAACTTATATAGACTACGATGGCAACATAAAAACTGGCGATTTAATTGTCCACAAAGATTTAGCTCAAGAAGTAGCTGAAATCTTTCAAGAAATCTACGATAGTAAATTTCCCATTGCAAATATCAGCCTAGTAGATGTCTACAACGCCGATGATAACTTATCTATGATTAACAACAACACATCTGCATTTAACTACAGACTAATTCACGGCTCCAGTATGTTATCTAATCATTCATACGGCCGTTCAATAGACATCAATCCGCTAGTAAACCCTCATGTGATAAATGGCACTGCTTATCCTGCCGAAGCCGCTTCTTATATCGACCGCACTATAGATACGCCGGGCTTAATCCGCGAAGGCGACGCAGTCTACAATGCATTCGTAAGCCGCGGCTGGACTTGGGGTGGTCATTGGTCAAATCCTGACTATCAACACTTTGAAAAATAAACATAAAAAAAGAGGGCTTAGCCCTCTTCCACATTATAAACTAGTGCTATCGTTTCTAAACTTATAGCATAACTAGTGCTATCATTTCTAAATTTATAGCTCTTTATAGCATTTTAAACAACTAGTGCTATCATTTCTAAATTTTATAGCACTTTGCTAAAAAATAACTTAGTCCTATCGTTTTGCGGATTATCAAACACATCTTTAGGATTACCATTCTCCACAATAACCCCTCCATCCATAAACATTAACCGCGTTCCCACTTCTCTTGCAAATCCCATCTCATGCGTTACTATCACCATCGTCATTCCCTCATTCGCTAAATCCAAAATAACCTGCAACACTTCTTTAACCATTTCAGGGTCAAGCGCCGAAGTTGGCTCATCAAATAACATAACTTCGGGATTCATAGCAAGCGCTCTCGCAATTGCAATACGTTGCTTCTGCCCACCTGATAATCTACTTGGATACTCATTTGCCTTATCCCGAAGCCCTACCTTATCCAATAAATCAAACGCCACCTTCTGCGCCTCATCTTTACTCATCCCTTTAACTTTAATCGGTGCAAGCGTTATATTATCTAAAACACTCATATGCGGAAACAAATTAAAATGCTGAAACACCATCCCTACCTTCTGTCTTACTTTATTAATATCAACATCGCTACGCAAAATACTATTTCCATCCAATAAAATATCTCCGCTAGTAGCATCCTCCATTTTATTAATACATCTAAGAAACGTAGATTTTCCAGACCCCGATGGCCCTATTACAACAACTACCTCGCCTTGAAAAATCGTATCTGTAATCCCTTTTAACACTTCAAGTTCACCAAAACTTTTACGTAAATCTTGTATTCTAATCATAATTCACTCCTTATAAATACTAAGTCTGGGGAATAGGGGCCTACGGCCCTGACCCCCTCAGCTAAATAGGTAACTAAAGCCTAAGCCAAGTTTTTCTCAGCTAAATGGGTAACTAAAGCCTAAGCCAAGTCTTTCTCAGCTAAATGGGTAACTAAAGCCTCCGCCAAAGTCCATCTCCGGAAGGGAGAGCTTTATCCCGTAACTATCATCCACACAACCACCCCAAACATCACAACATACATCCACATCCACCCCATATCAAATGCCCCCTTTAACCTTGCTTATTCAGTCTCCTTTCAATACCTCTCATAAACCATGTTAAAATGCTAGTTAACATAAGATAAATAATCGCCACCATAATTAGCGGAATTTCAAAATTATACGTATTACCAATCATAATATCCGCTGCTTTCATAAGGTCCATTCCTCCTATAAACCCTATAATCGCCGTTTCCTTAATAAGTACAATAAACTCATTCACAAGCGCAGGCAACATCTGTTTAATCGCCTGAGGCAAAATAATTACCATCATCGTCTGTCCATACGAAAGCCCTAGCGAACGCCCAGCCTCCATTTGTCCCTTATCAATAGCAACAATTCCTCCGCGAATAACCTCTGCCATATACGCACCGCTGTTTATCCCAAATGCAATACCTCCAACTAACACTCTCGGTAAATCCAGTGGCCCAAGCACCACTAGCCACAAAAACGAAATCTGTACTACTGCTGGTGTACCTCTAATAATATCCACATACACTTTTGTAATAAACTTAAAAACTTTCACAAAAACCTTAATAAACCTATTATCACTCTCCACCTTCAAAATCTGAGACACCGCCACCACTAGCCCTATAGCTAGCCCTACTCCTGTTGCAATCAGCGATAACAATATCGTATTATACAACCCATCAAGCACTGTTTCATAATACCTTCCATTGATAAAAATCTCAAAAAAGGCCATCGTCCTATCCATCGTAAACATCAATTCATCCTCCTAACCAATACAAAGGTCTTGTTAACTTTAAAAATTTTGCCCCTGGACACATTTCTATTAAATTAACAGCTCCATAACAAAAAGGCTAAGGACACATTTTCCTTAACCTTCATATTATACTACCTATATTCAAAAAATATTATTCCACATCAGTTTCTGCGAAATACTTATTATCTCATCACTACCTATATTCAAAAAATATTATTCCACATCAGTTTCAGCAAAGTATTTACTATAAATCTCATCATACTGACCATTTGCCTTAATGCTTGCTAGCGCACCATTAACCGCTTCTAACAACTCAATATTTTCCTTATTAATGGCAATCGCATATTCCTCTTCCACAAACGGAGTCTCCAGCAATCTTAAATCATCTTGCCCTGCCACAAAATTAATTGCCGGTTGCTCATCCACAATAACCGCCTCTACTGTACCATTCTTAAGGTCCGCCACAGCAAGCGCTGCCTTATTAAACTGAATAATATCCACATCATCCAAGTACGCTCTCGCAAACTGGTCTCCTGTAGTATTAATCTGCACCCCTATTCTCTTACCCTCCAAATCATCCACAGACTCAATATCCACAGCATCAGCTCGCACTATTACCATCTGCTTTGACTCAAAATACCCATCACTAAAATTAACAAATGCCAACCTATCATCTAGCACTGTCATACCAGCAACAACCATATCCACCATGCCATTTGATACCGCCCCAATCAGCGTCTTAAACTCCATATCCTCCACACGAAGCTCCATCCCTAGCTCATCGGCAATAAGCTGTGCCAAATCCACATCAAACCCTACAATCTCACTACCTTCATAATATTCAAACGGCGGAAACGCTGCATTAGTACCCATAATCAACACCTCTTGCATCGTAGCCTCATCAGCAACATCACTAGCACCGCATCCTACCATTGCTAACCCAACTGCCAGCGCCGCAAATAATTTCCTCATAAAACAATCCCCTCCTTATTTTTTATATACATAATTAGTTTACAAGCTTGTTACAACTAGTGTAATATTACAAATTTTAGACAAAGTACAACCTTTATTTTATGCCATACACTAAAAAAATATGCAATACAAATGTGAAAAACCAATATATAATACAAATATACTACAAAAAACTGTTACAAGAATATGACGAGTAAAATAGGTGAATTCTGTTAATTATCCCATCAAACTATTGATAAACCTACGAAAACCCATAGTGTATATACAATTCGATAGCTTGTCATTATGTTACAGAAAAATTACAAATACGGTAAATATATTGACTTTGTTACAAACAGGTTATATAATTGGAAATGTAATCAGTAATAAAATTGAAACATAATAAAAAGCAAAAAAAGTATAAGTATAAATTAAAACAAAGGGGGACGTTTCAAATGAAATTACGTCAAAAATTAGCCATAGTTCTTGCTTCTGCAATGGTTGCTGCATCTTTTCCAGCTGCTACTATGGCCGCTACAACTAGCTGGTTAGATTCTTACTCAACTCTAATTAATGGTGATGTTCTTGCGTATCAAGGTTCTAACCTTGCCGGCTCATCATACAGCAGCACTACTACTAGTCCAGCTTTAGAACTTGCAATGAGAAACACTAGTACTAGAATTAGTGCTGGCACTCAATTTGGTATCCAGCCTACTGGTCTATCATTTAATTCTGTATTATACAGCGATATCGCTCCTAGAGGGACATCTGGCGAAGTATTTGAAGTGACTGGACGTACATACAAATCATATGTTCCAGCAAGCACAGTTAGCGGTGCTACTGACAATGTAACCGTTTACTTTAATGGCAACTCTGTATATGCTATTGATGATCATAGTGGTTCAACTATAAGACTTGCTAATGGCAGTGTAGTAACATTTGAGAGCTTTATTAGTTCATCTATTTATAGCAGTCTAGATGCTCGCGATTTTGTAACAAACTTTACAATCGCTCAACAAGGCTCTAGTTACTTATTAGTAACAATTGCTCGCCACTTTGAATCTAGTGACTATCTATACTTCCCGTTAGCTGCTGTAATAACTAGCTCTAGCCCATCTTTAATCGTTAGTGGTAGTGGTGGTATTACAAATGCGGAGCTTACTCTATCTACATCTGACCTATCTAGCTACACTACTGATATAGAAATCGGCTACACTGGCCAAATTTCAACTTATGCAGAAGGTAACACTGGTAGCATCCGTTTTATAGAAAACAAAGCTGGCGCATTCCAAACTAGTAGCAGTGATTCTTATGCAGGTAAAAACTACTTATTAGACCTTAGAAGCACTAAAGTTGAATGGGATTTAAGAGAAGGCGATGTTTTATATGTAGGTACAGACCACGGTCTATACAATACATTAAGATATGACGTTATTAATAACGGCTATCATGTAAATTTCTATGGTGGTATGGCAATCGATAGAGACAGCATGCTAGTGCAAGTGGTTGCTATTGATGATGAAGAAATGATTATCAACATCCACCAAGACAATTACAATAACTATAGAACATTAACTGGATACGTTGAACTTTACAACCTTCCAATCGATTTAGCTAGCAGAAACGATGAATTATCATTAGGAGAGCTTCAAATTGATATTACTGAAATGTTATACGATGATGGTTACGCAACTTACTATGATGATAGCACTAGCAGTTACTCTGATTATGATGTAGATGATTTCTCATCAGCTCGTACAGTTTCAGAACGTTTAACTTTAGCAAATGTAGTAGATGAAGCTGTTGTAGTAGGTGTTAGTGATGAAATCGAAATTTATGCAGGCCGTGATACAGAAACAATCGAAATAGTTTTAGGCGAACTGCTTCCTGACACATTTAACACAAGATACCCATTCTACTTCTCGCTTAGTGATGGATATTTTGCAGACTATGATGATATATCTATCGATATTGCTTACAATGGTCATACATTATCTAGCGGATATACTGAAGATATATTCGATGGTAGCAGTAGTAGTGAACTTGTTTTTGACATCGGCGAACTAGTTGACGTGCTTGAAAACAGAGGCTGGCTTCCTAGCACTAGCTCATCTGACTACAGCAACTATGATGATATCTTACATGGCATCCTAGCTAACTTATCATTTGAAGTAGAAGTAGGAACAAACATCGGCGATGGTGCTTGTGACATTTACCTTGAAGTAGAAAGTAGAAACTTAGATGAAGATCTTGAAATCTACATTGGTGAATCTATCATGCCATTTGAATACTCATACGAGCCAGTAAACGTAGAACTAGGTGTTAAAGGGCAAGTAACAGCAGGCGAAATCATAATTACTGAAGCTGAAGAAGAAATGTTTGAAGAAGGTTCTAAAATCTATATCAAACTAGAAGACTTAGGTAGCGGAAATCAACTATCAGGCCGTTCAGTAAGTGCAGATAGTGATAGTGGTCTAGAAATAAGCTCGTCAATAAGCAGTGGCGTACTAGTTATCACTATAGACGAAGAATCAGATAACGGTCCTGGAACAATAACAATCACAGACTTGCAATTTGACATCTGGGGTGGTACACCACGTGGTGATTATGACTTATACATCGGTGGTTCAGCGATAGACCAAGCGAACGACGATAACACTGATGATGCATGGAGTAAAAAATTAACAGTAAGCGACTTCTTTATAGTAGGCTCTGATATTTATCAACACCAAGTAGAATCTACTATAAACTTTAATACAGGAGTAGCAGAAGTAAATGGAGAAGAAGTAGATATGTTTGCAGTACCATTCCTATCAGCATCAGGTAGAACTATGGTTGGAGTAAGAGATATAGCAACATTCTTTAGCATCCATGAAGATAACATCCTATTTACAAGCGGTGGTCACGTAACAATAGTTAACGGTAGTGATATAATTACGCTAACAAACGGTAGTAGCGTACTTTATGTAAACGGCCAACCAATCTATATGGACGAAGAAATGCAAATTATAGATGGTCGTTCATATGCACCAGCAAGATATATCGCTGTTGCACTTGGCATAAGCTTTGACTGGGACGATACAAATAGAATAGCAACATTCTACAACTAATAAACTAAGCCTTGGGGTTAACACCTCGAGGCTTTTTTTATGCGTTCCTCGGGGATACAGGGGCTTCGGCCCCATGCTCCGCAGGCTATCACTCGGCTATGTATATTATTCAAATATTTAAGTGCTCCTTTAATAAGGAAGAAACTGCTTCCAAATCGTCGTTGTGGTATATGCATTAAAACACCACAAATAACGCATAATAACCAAAACTACCTAACGAAAGGAATTACACACTATGAAAGGCATTATACTAGCTGGAGGCAGCGGAACACGACTATACCCTATAACACAAGCTATTTCAAAACAAATGCTCCCAATATACGATAAACCTATGATATACTACCCCCTATCTACACTTATGCTAGCCGGTATTAAAAACGTGCTTATAATCTCAACGCCGCGAGACGTACCAACATACCAACACCTTTTAGGCGACGGCTCTAAGCTTGGCATGTCTATAAATTACACTATACAACCCGAACCAAAAGGCCTAGCTCAAGCTTTCACGCTCGGCGCAAATTTTATCGCAAATGACAAGGTTGCTCTAGTCCTAGGTGATAACGTTTTTTATGGCAAAGGCTTTACAGGTGCACTAAAATCTGCCTCATCTATTAATCATGGCGCAGTTATATTTGGCTACCAAGTTAGCAACCCATCTGCCTATGGTGTTGTTGCTTTCGATAATCATGGCAATGTTACTTCGCTGGAAGAAAAACCTAAATACCCTAAATCAAAATACGCTATACCTGGCTTATACTTTTATGATAACCAAGTTATAGATATTGCCAAACAAATAAAACCCTCAGCCAGAGGAGAATTAGAAATTACGGATATAAACTCATACTATTTACAACAAAACCAACTAAAAGTCGAACTATTCGGCCGTGGCATGGCATGGCTTGATACTGGTACTTTTGAAGGCTTAACCGAAGCCAGCAGCTTTGTCCAAGCTATCCAAAATAGACAAGCTATGTATATCGCATGTATTGAAGAAATCGCTTACCATAACGGCTGGATTGATACTGCTCAACTAGCAAAACTTGGCCAACAATCCCAAAACTCCGAATACGGCCAATATATATTAAATTTAGCACGAGGTGATATTTTATGAAAAATATACTTATAACAGGCGGAGCAGGTTTCATTGGTAGCAACTTTATTAAACATATGCTAGCAACTTATGACTATAAAATAGTTAACCTTGACTTACTAACTTACGCAGGTAAACTAAATAACCTTAATAACCTAGATAACAAGCATAACTACAAATTTATACAAGGTAATATTTGCGACCGAAAATTAGTCGAAAAAATTTTTCTTGATAATAAAATCAACACTTTAATTAACTTCGCTGCTGAATCTCATGTAGACCGCAGCATAGAAGACCCAGAAATTTTTCTAAAAACTAATGTTCTAGGCACTCAAATTTTACTTGATACTGCTAAAAAATTTTGGAAAATTAATACTCATGATAAACACTGCAATAAATATAAAGATAAGGTGAAATTTATACAAATATCTACCGACGAAGTGTACGGAACTCTTGGTAGCTCCGGTTACTTTACCGAAACTACACCGCTTGCACCAAACAGCCCCTACTCTGCTTCTAAAGCAAGCGCTGATTTATTCGTTAGAGCTTATAACGAAACATTCGCTCTACCAATAAATATTACACGATGCTCCAATAACTATGGGCCGCACCAATATCCTGAAAAATTAATCCCTCTAATGATTAACAACTGCTTAAACGACTTACCACTACCCATTTATGGGGATGGACAGCAAATTAGAGACTGGCTACATGTATACGACCACTGCACCGCTATTGATTGTGTTCTACACTACGCACCAAGCGGCCAAGTTTACAATATAGGTGGCAACAATGAAATTACTAATATTAAGCTAGTAAAAACTATTATACACCAACTGGGCAAGAGCGAATCGCTCATTAAATATGTAAACGATAGGCCAGGCCATGATAGACGCTACGCCATAGATAACTCTAAAATCACCACACAACTAAACTGGATACCTAAATACACTTTTAACCAAGGTCTAAAAGAAACTATAGATTGGTACAGTCTACACACCTAAGCTTGGTAGAATTCTATCAAGCTTTTTACCCATAATTAGCAATAAAGTAAATATATGGGTTCATACATAATCTATTACCCCAAAACCAAGTACTACCAAACGTTACAACAACCAAGTTCGCCAAAATACCAATCAATGAAGCCCCTTATAATAACTACTTAAACAACGCATAATAAGAAAAATTAATCAAAAAATAATGGAGGTGGCACATGGTTGATATTATACTTCGCACTAGCACACGATATATGTTGCTAGAAAGAGCGATAAAAGACATTGCTAATCAAACTTATAAAGAATGGAATATTATTGTTATTAACGATGGTGGAGATAAACAAAAAATTCACCAAATTTTAGCTAAACATAACATTACTAGTTTCAAATACTTAGAAACTAAACAACAAGGATTGCAAAGAGCTATAAATCTAGGCGCTAAAGCAGTTTCATCCGAATTTGTTGTTGTCCATGATGATGATGATACTTGGAACCCAAGCTTTCTATCTGCCACTATAGATTTCCTTCAACAGGACCCAAATCGCATGGGTGTGATTAGTCAAACTGTTAAAGTTTATGAAAAAATTCAACAAAATACTGTTTCATCGCAAAAAAAAATTCTGTACAATCCAAATTTAGTAGGAGTTATTAGCTTTTGCGATATGCTTAAACATAATCAATTTCCTCCAATATCGTTCGTATATCGCTCTAAAGTATACAATAAAATTGGATATTTCGACGAATCTTTAGAGGTGCTTGAAGACTGGGAATTTTGCATTCGCTTTTTAAGCAAATACGATATATATATTATCCCAAAACCACTTGCTTTCTACCATATTCGTATTGATAACGAAGATTTACCGGTCGTTTTCCAAAATACTATTACCCACAAACGCGGTGTACATTTAACTTACGATACTATTATTAGAAATAAATACTTAAGAGAAGACTTGGCCAAAAAACAATTTGGCATAGGTATTATGATGAATGTGCTTAAATATTCTGATAGTAAACTTACTAAAAAAATTAAACTGCTGCTAAGAAATATTGACCACAATATATATACTAGCCTACCCAAGAAACATTATATTAAAAGCAATGGAAGTAGGTAAATATGGATATACTTCAGCGAATAAAACAACACCAATTTTTATTTGAAGAATTAGTTAAACGGGACTTTACAAAAAAATATAAACGAACCATCCTAGGAGTGTTCTGGAGCATACTTTCCCCTCTACTTATGTTGCTAGTACAAGCGTTAGTATTCACCCAATTCTTTGGCAGAACAACTCCTCATTATATTATTTACTTATTTTGCGGTAACCTTATATACAGTTACTTCAAAGAATCCACTGGCGCAGGAATGGGAGCGCTAATGGAAAATGCAAGCATATTTAGTAAAATAAACGTGCCTAAATACTTATTTTTATTAAGCAAAAACGTTGCTTCTTTTATTAATTTTGTTATTATACTAGGAATTTTCTTTATTTTCGTGCTATTTGATAGGTTACCTATTGGATTTCATTTGCTGATGCTAATCTACCCTATAGGCTGTCTAGTAATTTTTAACTTAGGAATGGGACTTATTTTATCTGCATGGTTTATGATGTTTAAAGATATTAAATACCTTTACGACATCTTTACAATGGCTCTTATGTACTTCTCGGCAATCTTCTACACTCTAGACGTTTACCCTCCTGCAGTACAACAGCTATTTTACTTAAACCCTATGTACGTATATATATACTACTTTAGAAGCATTGTAATTTATGGCAAGATACCAGGCTTAGCAATCCACTTCATTGCTATTCTATACGCAGTTTTAGCTGTACTTTTAGGGGCACTTATATATAAAAAGAAAAATTACACTTTTCTATACTACATTTAGGGGTGATTGTATATGGCCGTACCAGTTATTGAGGCTAAGGATGTTACTGTAAGATATAAAGTAGGCGACTTTAAAGAAATTGGTATTAAAGAATACTTCATTAGAAGTGTACAGAAAAACTTTGAAACTAAAGATTTTTTTGCTGTACAAGACGTTAGCTTCACTATTAATGAAGGCGATATGCTAGGTATTATCGGAAATAATGGTGCCGGTAAATCTACTTTGCTTAAGGTTGTAACCCAAATTATGGTGCCGTCTAAAGGCTATGTAAAGGTTAATGGCAAAATTGCAGCTTTGTTAGAATTAGGCTCAGGCTTTGATGGCGATTTAACTGTTAAGGAAAATGCTTATTTAAGAGGCGCTCTATTAGGCTACACTAGAGAATTTATGAACAAGCAGTATGCCGATATTTTAGAATTCTCAGAGCTGCAGGAATTTGAGCATAGGCCTTTTAAACAACTTTCGTCTGGTATGAAATCTAGACTAGCTTTCGCTATCGCTTGCATGGTTAAACCTGAAATCCTCATTCTTGATGAAGTTTTATCTGTCGGCGACGGTGAATTTAAAGCAAAAAGTGAAGCCAAAATGTTTGAAATTATTGAAAACGGTAAAGCTACTATTTTGGTTTCTCACTCATTAGGGCAGATTAGGCGTATGTGCAATAAGGTGTTATGGCTTGATAAAGGCAGGCAACTTGCTTTTGGCGACTCCGAGCCTATTTGTGATGACTATGAGGCTTTTATGAAACGAATTAAGTAGATATGTAATTTTATTAATAAGGAGTGATAAACAAATGGGCATTAAAAAAAATCTTAAAAAATTCTTACCTTCTTCTAGTAATACTTTTATGAATAGAACTGCTGAACTTGAAAATCAACTTAAAGGTCAGAAAAAACTAATGCAATCGCAGCAGCAGCAAACTCAAGCATTACTACTGCAATTACTAAACGGTATGGCAAAGGAACAAGCACAAAGTTTGGCGCGCCACAAAGAATATAAAACTACCATTGAACGTAAACTAATGGACTTAAAAGAAGACTGTTTAGATACGTCGGTACAAGAAACTGCTTTAGCTAAAATATTAGATATTCAACAAATTACCCAACAAGAGCTATCTATAATAGAAGGTAAAATGAGCAAGTTAGAAACCGAAACTGAGCTTATTGGTATTGACTTAGCCCAAGTAACAGAACAGGTGCATCATCAAACCGACTCAATTGCGCAGCAACATAAAAGCAATTGTGAGCATCAACAACAAGGGCTACAAACTCTATTCAATAATTTAGCCGCTAAACAAAAAGAAGAATGGCTAGAGCAAAAGCAAGAGTTCCAAAAGCAAATTGATTCATTGGTTAAGCAGCAAGAAAGCTTTTTCGTGAAAACTCAAGAAAATTTCAAGATGGAAATTGAACAATTAGCTTTAGCAGAACAAGAGATTTATAAAGAAAAAATGTTACAAGAAATTAGAGACTTAAATTTTGAGCAATGTATATTCTCCATTATTATTCCTGTATACAATGCGGCACCTTATTTAAAAGAATGCTTAGATACTATATTTAAACAAACGCTACATTCTTCTGGATACGAAGTTATTTGTGTAGATGACGGCTCCACTGACGATAGTGCAATTATTTTAAAAGAATATGAAGAAAAATATACTAATTTAAAAGTCATTAATCAAGAAAATCAATATTTAGGGGCTGCCCGTAATAATGGTATGTCATTAGCAACAGGTGTGTATATTTTATTTATAGATGCAGATGATTTTATAGAATATAACATGTTAGAACAAGCTTATTTAAGGATACAACAAACCCACGCTGAAATTATTATTGTAGGGGCCAATATATACGATGAAGTACATCATAAATTTACACCAGCACCCTGGTTACTAAGACCAAGTTACTTACCAGATAAATTAGTATTCTCGACAAACGACATATCTGAATACATTTTCCATATATGTACAGCTTCAGTATGGAATAAGTTTATAAAGAGAGAATTAATTGAAGTAAATAATATCCAATTTACACAACTGCGCACTGTGGAGGACGTTCCTTTTACTTATTCTTTAATGGCAATTGCTACAACTATTACTGTAATAACTCAGGATTTATATCACCTTAGAAGAGGACAGAGTACCAACATATCAGCTAATAATGATTTGATAGATGGAGCCTTTTTTGAAGGATACCAATTACTTCAAGAGCAATTACAAAACTTAAAGGTATATGACAAAGTGCAGAAAAGTTTTATTAATAGAGTATTATCAGGTTGTATCTATGAAATAAGTAGGATACAAAATCAAAAACAACGAGAAGCTATTGAAAAATTATTTATTGAGGAATATTGTTATAACTTTAAAATCCACAACAAAGATAGAACTTATTTTTATGAAGAATACACTAAAATTTATAACGAATACCTTCAATTAGTTGATAAATATAGAAATAAATAAGCTGTGGCTTCAGAAAGGACGCGAATTATATGCCTAAAGTATCAGTAATAATTCCTGTATATAATGTAGAAGAGTATTTAGAAGAATGTTTAGATAGTGTATGTAATCAGACCTTAACTGACTTGCAAATCGTATGTGTCAACGATGGTTCAAAAGATAATTCTTTAGCTATCCTAAAAAGGTATGCTCAGAAAGATAAACGCATTGACATAATTGATAGCAAAAACTATGGCGTATCTCATGCGCGTAATTTAGGCTTAACTAGAGCGCGAGGAGAATATTGTTACTTTTTTGATAGTGATGATGTCTTAGAATTAAATGCATGCGAACTTTTATATTCAATATGTAAGCAAGATAACTTAGATATATTGTATTTTGGAGCTAGAAGTTTTTATGAAACTAAAGAGTTAGAAGACTTAAAACCAGATTATAAAACTTATTATAATCGTACTCATCCTACTAAAGAATTGAAATCAGGCGTAGAGTTATTTATATATTTAAACAAAAATAGAGCTTTTAGAGTTAGTTTACCTTTACAATTTTTAAACAGAAGTTTTCTGGTGCAACATAAATTTAAGTTTGTGGAAGGCATTATTCATGAAGATGAACTATTTGCTATAGAAGCTATACTAGAGGCATCAAAGGCTAAATGTATAGATGATATACTATATAATAGACGGGTTAGAGATGGCTCTATAATGACTAATAAACTTTCTGTTAATAATTTTAATGGGCAGTTTAAAGCTATGGTAGGATTATTATATTTAGCTCTACATTATCAAGATAATTTAGAATTGCAAAATGAATTAGCTATAAGGGTTAAAGTATTACTAGAAGCTACTAAGACTACTTATAGAGCGTTAGATGCAGAGGAACGTAAAAAAATATTAACTAAAGAAAAAAGATTAATCTTAAAATTATTATATACTAACTTTAACTATCCTACTATGTTACCTATACAAGAAGCTGCACAATTTAAAGGTGAAAAAGATATCCTTCAACTGCTGGAGGAAAAAACTAGATTGATTCAAGAAATTAATAACATTTATGCTTCTAAAAGCTTTAAAATAGGTAGAGCCGTGACTTATATTCCTCGAAAAATACGAGGGGGTATACAATGTTATAAAGACAATGGTTTATCATATACAATGGATAGAATGCTAGATCACTTAAGTTTAACTAAACTAAATAATATAAAATCTAAACTATCTAGCTCAAATATAAGTAATTGCACATTTAATAAGCCAGTATTTTCTATTGTTATACCTGTATATAACGTAGAAAATTATTTAAAACAATGTTTGGATAGTATATTAAATCAAACGTTAAATAAATCTGGGTATGAAATTATATGTGTGGATGATGGTTCTACTGATAATTCTCTTAATATATTGAAAGATTATGAAAAAAGCAACAAAAATATTAAAGTCTTAACGCAAAAAAATCAATATGCAGGAACAGCACGTAACTTGGGTTTACAATATACAACGGGGCAGTATGTTATCTTTATGGATTCGGATGACTTTATTGATAAAAAAATGCTAGAAGAAGCTTATTTAAAAATTAATAAGCATTCTCCTGATATTGTTATAGTGGGCGCAAATATATATGATATGGAAACTAATCAATACCAAAAAGCTCCATGGTTATTTAGAACTCAATATATGCCTAAACAAGAAGTGTTTTCTATTAACGATATTCCAAACCATATATTTAACATTTGTACTGGTACCCCGTGGAATAAATTTTTTAAAAAAAGCTTTCTAGAAAGCAAACATATAGATTTTCCGCCTTTTCGTAGTAGCAATGATCTTTCTTTTATATTTCCTATGATTGCTGCTGCTAAATCTATATGTGTGGTGGATAAACCTTTATATCATTTAAGAAGAGGGCATGAAAATAATTTATCTGCTACTAAGGATTTGAGTGGCTTAGTATTTTTTGATTCATTTAGGCTATTTCAAAATAGATTGCATTCTTTTGGAGTGTATGAAAAGTCTAAAAAAAGTTTTATAAACGTGATGTTAACAAGTTGTATGTATGAATTATCTAATATAAAAAATCCAGAATTAAAGAAAAAAGCTCATAAAAAGTTTATGGAAGAGTATAGATATTTATTTGAATTATATGGACAACCACAAAATTATTTTTATGACCCTGGGCGTTATCAAGAATATATTAACTTAACTCAGACGTATCAATTTTAAAGTAATTACAGTTTAGAGAGAGGTTTTATAATGGAAACTATAGAGTTTAGAAAGTTCACTATAAAGAAAGGTTATATAGAAACTACTGTTACTACTTCAAAGTTCTTAACCAAACAAAAAGATATTATTAAATTTGGTCTTAATAAAAAGATAATTCCTAATAGTGATTTAATTGCAGTAGCGCTATCTACTTTATGTGGAACACAATATAAAAATATTTATATGGATTTGCTTGTTAGCACAGAAGCTTTAGAAGGGATTAAAAAGTTTACTCAAGCAAATGTAACAGTAAAAGGCGAAAATTTATCACCGCCAACTTATAAAAATGGGACTAATAATATAATATTAAATTTTAGTGGAGGATTTGATAGCCTAGCTGCGTTATGTATAATGCCAGATAATACTAAACTAGTGTCTATTGACTTTGGGCACTGGTTTACACGAGAAAAAGAGATATTTTCAAAATTTGCACCGTATACTGTTAAAACAAATTTTAGACAATTAAAGTACGATAGAGCCTCATGGACATTTATGGGTGCAGGTGCAATCCTATACAGTGAATACCTAGGAGCGGGATATCAAGTTTTTGGAACTAATTTAGAATCAACACCTTGGAACTATATAAGCCCAGATAGAATTAATAAATCTGTTTTGGTGCCACCTTTTTCTATAGCTAATATTAAAGATATAAAATATATACAAGGATTAGCCCTACCTAGTATCATAATGATTATTTCCCGTTATAGGCCTGACTTACTAAATGAGTCATTAAAATCTTTAAGCGAGCCAGGTACAGAGAAGCGTTATAGGAAAGAAATAGTAGCTAAATTTATCTGTAAAAAATATAATAGAAATGTTTTTATAGAATCTACAGAACCTCCTAAACAAAAGGTGAAGTTTGGATCTTATTTAACAGCTGATTTTATAACATTATATCAATTAAAATATTTGGGCAAAGAGGTGACTGAACGGACTATATGCGATATTCCTAAAGATGTTGAGGATGTAGTCAGTAAACTTAAACTAGCTTTTTATGAAAAAATAAATACTAATTTCTTGGAAACTATTCCGTGTCAATATAAAGATGAATTTCATGCTAAATTAGCTAATGCCGATGTATACCCTTATAATGAGCAAGACTGGGAAGAATTTAGAGAAGTAATTAAATTATTATCAAAATACCACACTAGTATAACAAATGTGATTTAAATATAAGTCACATTTGAATAGAATTAATTATAAACTTGGAGGCAGCATATATGCTTGAATTTAGAAATTTTGTTATTAACCCCGGATATTTTTCTACACAGATAATTACTTCAGATAAATCAGATACTATAGAGTTTGAATTAAGTGAAAAGTTCATTCCAAATAATGATTTAATTGCAGTAGCCCTATCTACTTTATGCGGAACACAATATAAAAATATTTATATGGATTTGCTTGTTAGCACAGAAGCTTTAGAAGGAATTAAAAAGTTTACTCAAGCAAATGTAACAGTAAAAGGCGAAAATTTATCACCGCCAACTTATAAAAATAGAACTAATAATATAATATTAAATTTTAGTGGAGGATTTGATAGCTTAGCCGCGTTATGTATAATGCCAGATAATACTAAACTAGTGTCTATTGACTTTGGTCATTGGTTTATAGCAGAGCAAAAATTTTTTGCAAAATTTGCTCCCTATACCGTTAAGACTAACTTTAGACAATTAAAGTACGATAAAGCCTCATGGACATTTAAGGGAATTGCTTCAATATTATATAGTGAACACTTGGGAGGGGGGCTAAATACCTTTGGAACTATTTTAGAAGCTACGCCTTATAATTTTATTAGTTATCAAAGAATAAATAAAACTGGAATAGTACAGCCTTTTAATTTAGTAGGATTAACAGATGTAAAATTTACGCATGGGTTAACTGAAGTAGGCACTGCTATGGTTTTATCCCACTATAAGCCAGAATTGATAAATGATTCATTACAATCTTTAAGTAAACCGGGGTCTGAGAAACGATATCGTAAGCAGCTATTAACTAGCATTGTCAGTAAAAAATTTAATAAAAATATTTTTATTGAATTAACTGATAAACCTATATCTCAAGTCGATTTTGGTACTAACTTTGCCTTAGATTTTCTAGCGTTATATGAGCTAAAACATGTATCGTTATCAGAAGTGAATGCAACTGTAATAAATATTCCACAAGAAGTTATTGCTCTAGTAAATAGATTATCTTTAAATTTTTATGAAAAACTAAATACTAATTTTTTAGATGGAGTACCAAAAGGCTACAGAGCAGAATTTTTAGCTAAGTTATCATGTGCTAAAATTTATCCTTATAATGAACAAGATTGGCAAGAATATAGAGAAGTAATTTTATTATTAAGTAAGTATCATGAAAATTTAGCAAAAATAATCCAGTAGTGATGGAGGTATTCTAATGAATATAAAAGAACCTGAAGTAGTTATTATTCAGCTGATTAAAAACATACCACATAAAATAAAGGTAACATTTTATTCTGGTCTTATCTGGGGATTTTTATTTCATGGCTATATGATATTAAATAAGTTTACAAACCAAGATGATCAAAATAGAATAGTAGATACTTTAACTTCATCACATGCTATATCCTTAGGACGATGGTCTTTGTTATTCTATAGAAATTTATTTGATAAAGTTACTATGCCGTGGGTTAATGGATTAGTAGCAATAATATGTGCATCAATAATATCCTGCTTGATAGTAAGTTTATTTAAAATTAAAAATTCTATAAATTGTATACTAATCTCAGGAATTATAGTAGGATACCCTAGCTTAGTTGGAACAATGGGATATATGTTTACAGTGGATGCATATATGATGGCATTTTTAACATCAGTAATAGGAATATACTTAGCTGTAAATTGTAAAAATAAGTGGCTTAGCTCAATTATAGCAATCATATTAATAGCAGTAGCTATAGGAACATATCAACTTTATTTATTTACTACTATTACAATACTCTTTATATTAGTATTACTAGATACCTTAGAAATAAATAATGTAATTGTTAATATAAAAACAGGACTTAGATATATTATA
This sequence comes from Candidatus Parepulonipiscium sp. PG-Nuni2H_MBin01, assembly GCA_001994995.1. Taxonomy (GTDB): domain Bacteria; phylum Bacillota; class Clostridia; order Lachnospirales; family Cellulosilyticaceae; genus Parepulonipiscium; species Parepulonipiscium primum. The sequence goes on from MDJM01000002.1 coordinate 49,781, forward strand.
ATAATTATCAGTTCCTATATATTGTACGAAGTGATATCGAGATTATTTTTACAAAAATATGATAGAGGATTAAATTCATATTTAGATATGGATACAAATGGTATAGGAGCTGTACTAGCAGAACCAGAAAGGTTATATAGGCCATATACACAGTTTATAGATTTCTTTCTTGAATATGATTATGGAACAACAGTATCGAATCTGTTGCCAACTATATATATTGGTATGGTTATTATAATGTTGCTAATGATTATAACTTTAATAAAGAAAAATAAGGCTAATAGTATACTTAATATTACATTAACTATGGTATTGATATTACTAATACCATTTGTAACAGCACTAATTTATATAACAACAACCAATATATCAGATGTTAGTTTTCGTATGGTATATAGTCTAGCATTTGTCCCAGTATTATTTATTTCAATATTAGATAGATTTATACAACTTAAAATAGATAATCTAACCATGAGTAGTGGTAAGAATCTTATAAATTGGGCTTCTATACTTATGTGTGGAATAATTATATTTAATCAGTACTTAGTGGATAATAAAGCTTATCTGTTAACAGGCATAGCATATGAACAAGCATACTCTTACTGGAATAATATGATGGGACGAATAGAACAAAATGAGGAATACACAATAAATATGCCAATAGCATTAGTAGGAAATTCATTTAAAAGTCCTTATTATAAAACTTATAATCGCCAATTTAGCTGCGCAAAAACCACTCGTCCTACATTGGGTGGTATAGCAGATTTATCAAACATTATAACTAGTTGGTCAAGATATAGATTTCCATATTCATATTTAGGGGTAGAATCCCCGATTATGACTAACCCAGAAGGATTAGAATATTTTGAAAACCCCATAGTACAAGAAATGCCAGTATATCCGCTAGTGGGTTCAATGAAAGTAATAGATGGGGTAATGGTGGTTAAATTAAGCGATAGTTAATTATCTGTGAAAGGAGATGTTATTCCCATCATGAAGCTAATATCAATAGTAGTGCCTTGTTATAATGAGCAAGAAACAGTAGAAATATTTTATAAAGAAATAATAAAAGTGATAAATGAATTACCAGACTATGGATTTGAAATAGTTTATATTAATGACGGAAGTAAAGACAATACTGCAGAATATATTTATAAATTAACCAAACTAGATAGCAGAATAGCCTTTATAGACCTAAGCCGCAATTTTGGCAAAGAAGCAGGTCTGCTAGCTGGATTACAATATGCAAAGGGGGATGCGGTAGTTGTTATGGACGTAGATTTACAAGACCCCCCAAACCTTTTACCTGAACTTATTTCCAATTGGGAAAAAGGCCATGACATTGTATATACAAGGCGAACTAATAGGGACGGGGAACCCCTTATACGTAGTTGGTTTGCAAAGTTATTTTATAAATTAATCAATAAATTAAGTGATGTTGAAATAGTAGATGGGGCAAGAGATTATAGAATAATGGATAGGAGAGTTGTAAATAGTCTACTAGACCTAGGAGAGAAAAATAGGTTTTCTAAAGGGTTATTTATGTGGGTTGGATATGACTGCAAATGTATTGAATTTCAACATGTGGAAAGGGTGGCAGGAGAAACCAGCTGGAGCTTTTGGAAGCTTTTTGGATACGCTATAGATGGAATAGTATCATTCACTAACTTTCCATTAAAAATAGCCAGTATATTTGGCATAATAGTATCTTTACTTTCATTTATATTCCTAATATATGTAGTAATTAAAAATACAATATTTGAGAATCCTGTTAGCGGATGGGCTTCTATGACATCTATTATATGTTTCTTAGGAGGCATCCAACTTATAGTAATTGGAGTTATAGGAGAATATGTAGGAAAAGTATTTAATGAAGTTAAGGCACGCCCACAATATATAGTAAAAGATTATATAGAAAGTAGCTTTAATAAAGGAGAGCAGAATGAAAATTAATATAATAACATTCCATTTTGTAAATAATTTCGGTGCTGCACTACAGGCTTATGCATTAAGCCAAGCTACATCAAAATTAAACAATCAACAGACTATCATGGTAGACTACAGACATTGGTTTATACGATTTACAGATACGGTCAGAATATTACCCATTAGTAAAGACCCTAAAATAATAAAACATGGATTAAAAACTATACCACAAAGATTAGGACGACTAAAAAAGTTTGACAGTTTCCATAAAGAAAGATTTAAAATGTCAGCTAGGTATAATACTAGAAAAAGTTTGCAGCAATACCCTCAAGAAGATTCAATGTTTATATGTGGTAGTGACCAAATATGGAACCCTGTAGTGACCCTAGGAGTTAAAGGTGTTTATTACTTAAGCTTTGTGCGAAGTAGCAAAAGAAAAATTTCTTATGCAGCTAGTTTTGGAATATCAGATATTGCACCTAAGTATAGGGCAAAAATGGAAAAATACTTAAAAGGATTTAAAGCAATTGGGGTCAGAGAGGCTGAAGGCGTAGAATTAGTTAAAGACATTTCAGGGCGTACGGCAACACAAGTAATTGACCCTACTTTTTTACTATCTAAAGATGAATGGTCTGAGATTGCAATATCTCCTCAAATTGATGAACCATATATATTGGTCTATGTTATGCAAAGCAATGAGAGCGTATACGAATATGCTAGACAAATTAAAGCTATTTTAGGAATTCAACTGATTGCTATTAGTAGATATGGTGATAAGCCAGCTGGTGTAGATAAAGTAGTAATTGATATAGGGCCATATGAATTTTTAGGTTTATTTGAAAATGCCACATATATATGTACTAATTCTTTTCATGGGTTAGCTTTTGCATTAATCTTTGAAAAAAACTTCTTTATAATCCCTAGCAATAGATTTAATTCCCGTATAGACAGCTTACTACAAGTAATGGGAGTAACGTTAGAAAAAGAAGTAACACACGATAATATATTAAATCCAAAAATAAACCACAGTGAAATTAAGCAACATATATTAAGCGCTAGACAACACTCATTAGAGTTTTTGCAAAAGAATTTAAGTTTATAGCGTATTATACGGAGGAGGCAGTATGATTGAAATAGCTAATGCGTATGAATGTTGTGGATGTAATGGTTGTGTTCAAATATGTCCTAAAAGTTGTATTACTATGGTAGATGATAGAGAAGGTTTTTGGTATCCAAAAGTAGATAAATCTAAATGTATAGAATGTCAGCTATGTAAAAAGGTCTGTCCCATTATTCAAGAGAAACATCATCTTAAAGAGACGAACACAGAGCAAAAACAAACCTTAGCAGTTTATGGAGGATGGCATAAAAATAGTGAAATTCGTAGGCTTAGCTCCTCCGGCGGAGTATTTACTTTATTGGCTGAATATATTCTAAGTCAAGACGGGATTGTATTTGGTGCACGAACCGATAAAAACCTTAAAGTGTCCCATATAGGTATAACTAACACAAAAGATTTAAATAAGTTACGTCGCTCTAAATATGTTCAAAGCGATATTGGACAAACTTATACAGCAGTGAAAAATGCATTAATTAAGGGGCAACTAGTTTTATTTGTGGGTGCGCCTTGCCAAACAGCAGGATTACAATGTTTTTTAAATAAAGACTATAGCAATTTATATACTTGTGACTTCATTTGCCATGGAGTACCCTCTCCATTAGTATTTTCTAAATATGTTAATTACTTGGAGAAAAAGAATAAAGATTCTATTATAGGATTTAGTTTTAGAAATAAACATAAAGGTTGGAATCAAATAGGATTACAGATGGGTACAGTAGTAAAGTTTAGAAGTGGACAGTTTAAAGAATATATGCCTGCATATAGAGATTATTTTATGAGTGGTTTTTTATCAGATATATATTTAAGGCCTGCTTGTTATAAATGTATGTTCAAAAGCAAAGATAAGCGACATGCTGATATAACTATGGCAGACTTCTGGGGTGTAAAAAAGTATTATCCTGAATTAGATGATAAAAATGGTACTTCTTTATTATTACTTAACTCAACAAAAGCTGAAGAATTATTTAAGCACGTAAAAGATAATTTTCATTATAAAGAGTGTGAGTTTGATAAAGCTTTAGAACGCAATCCTTCATTATGGAAAAGTGCAAAAGAGCCTAAACGTCGCATTCAATTCTATACCGACTTAGAGCAGTATCCATTTCAATATGTGATGATAAAACATATGACTGGATTAAGGTGGCTTATAGAAAAAGTATTTGGTATGTTACAAACTAAATTACGAAAGGGGTAGTATTATTAAAAATAAAGTTATTCAATTTATTGGTGGCATTATAATAATTATTTGTTTTGCCTTTATAATTAATACCCTAAGAGGAATTGAAATTAACTGGGTAGACGTTTTAACTAACCCTAAAGTTATTGTACTCATACTTATATGTAGTTGTATTTTAGCTGTACTATTATACGGGGTAGCATTTGCTTGGGCTAATATTGTAGAATATATTCAGCCTAACCAAGTACAACGAAAAATTTTATGTAGTATATATATAAAGTCGAGTATTGCAAAATATCTGCCAGGTAATATAATGAATTTAGTTGGTAGAAATGTATTAGCTATTAAATATGGATTTAAACAAGTTAATATTGCTACTAGTACTTTAATTGAAATAGTTTTTTTTGCAGGAACTACTTTAATTTTAGCTACCCTATTTAGTTTGAATAGTTTTAAACATTGGATAGAAATTATATTAGACTATGTCAATTTACCATTCTTATTTGTACTTGTATTATGTGCAATTACTTGTGTTTTCATAGCAATTTTTATAATTAATAGAAGAATGCCTTTAAAACAGGTAGTATCTAACTATATAAATATGAAATTTCTTGTGGTTGCTATAAGATGTATAACTTTATACAGTATATTCTTTATAACTTCGGGTATTGTAATGTTTGTAATCTTATTCACCACATTTGATATACCCTTTAGTATGACAATAGCTTTGCAAATAATAGGATGCTATATTATATCTTACTTTATAGGTTATATAACACCTGGCGCTCCAGGCGGAATAGGTATAAGAGAAGCTATTTTAATTATTTCGTTATCGACAATAATTACAGAGGAGTATGTAGTTGTGGCTACTTTGCTTCATCGAGTAATTACTATATTATCCGATGTTATAATTTATTTGGTTAATCAGTTTATTTTAGAGAGAAGAAGTATAGATAGAAGTAACTAAATTGTAAGAAAAAATAAAAAATAAAAAATCAAAAGCTAGGTCAATAAGGAGTGTCATTAAGGGTAAGTATCGATAAAAATATACTTGCCCTTTACTTATGCTAGCAAAAGATAGTGTCTGTAGATTAGGTAACAGAATAAAGCCTATTAATTGTGGTTAAAATAATATTATANAGTTAAAATATAGGANAGTAATATATTGAATAAAAACATTTTAGATAAANTGAAGGTATTAGCTATAAATAGTTAGTGTATTTATGGCAAATTATACGCAACTAAAACGAAAATATAAGCATACAAGAAAACTTATTGAGATTAAAGATGTTTTAATAAAATTATCATCAACGACCGAAGAGTTAAATGCTATAAAATCAGGATGGTCTTTTAGAATTGGTAGAATAATAACATTACTTCCTAGAAAGCTAAAAGGTGGTATATATTGCTATAAAGAACATGGGGTTAGATATACGATAACAAGAATAAACCATCATGTAGCTGTACTTTTCCATAAAATAAAGGATAATAAAAAATGGATTATAGGCTTAGGTGTTGGTACTGTAATGTCTATTGCTATCATAAAAAAAATCTTTAACTTCCTTAGGACCAATTCCAATTAATTTATTAAAAAATTTCTCCATATGTCATCATGTGCCAGATATGGTTTAAGTTAAGTCAAAAATAATAAAAAAGAGTGAGCTACTTGGCAATATATACTATATAATTGACTGTTTGTCTATATTTTAAGTAGTAAAAGAAAAAAAAGCCAACTTGACTTGAAATAATTAAAGAGCTCATTGTTAGAAGTTGAAAAGCATTGAAAATTTGGATGATATCCTCTAGCTTAGAGAATATCATCCTTTCATCTTAAGGAGTAGTTGTAGTTACTACATCTGACAGTTCGCTTTCCCCATATTGATTTTCTGCTGTAGCCCAAACAGTATATTGAGTTCCAGAAGAAAGGCCATTAACCATATACTTAACAATACGCTGATTATCCGCAATATCTACAGTATGTTTAGCTACATTATTACCATTTTGAATATAAATATTAGCAGAAGTAGTAATAGGTATTTGGGATACATAAAATTCCACCTGCATAGAAATAGGCGTTAAAGTACTAATATTTAAAGCTTCAGGGGATTTAGGAATATCTGTATCAGTACCGTTAGTAGTTATAACAAAGGTAGTGGAGATGCTACTTACCCCATAACTATTACTGGCAACTGCCCAAACTTTGTAAGTAGTATTATAACTAAGGTTATCCAATAAGTAGGTAACTGAAATTTGATTTGCATCTAAATTGATAGTATCTACTAGCCTAGTTGAATTGACATCAGCCATATCCTGGATATAAATTTGTACACCCGTAGTAGGAATATACTGGTCAACATACAATTGAATTTGAGCTGAAGTTGTAGTTACATCTTTAACAGAAAATCCGATAGGAGTTAAAGGTAAAAGTTGTTCATCTGTAGCAGAATACCTCAAAGTAGTCACAACAAATTCATTTGAAATTTGGCTTATGCCTGCATTATTCCCTGCAGTAGCCCATAATTTGTACTGAGTATCTCTCTCTAAGTTATCAAACTCCGTAGTTATCTGATTTTGGCTATTTACTGAAATACTTTGAACAGTAGTAGCTCCCGTAGAAATATTTAATAAATAAACCTGTGCTGTTGAAGTCGTTGGATTATGAGTAACATTAAATTCTACCAAAATCGTGCTAGTTGTAACATCAGTGACATTAAAGTTAGTTGGAGCATTGGGCACTAACGTTAATGCAAATGTAGGAACTATCGTACTTGTAATTACTAATACAAATGTTAGTATAAGTGATATTCTTTTTACTATTACCTGCATTTAAAAAATCCCCCTTTTAATCCTCTATAATTTTAATAACCCAAATTAATTATATAATAGGACAAATTAAGGTATTCTATGAATTTTCTCTTATTAAAATATACTTGCCCTTTACTTATGCTAGCAAAAGATAGTGTCTGTAGATTAGGTAACAGAATAAAGCCTATTAATTGTGGTTAAAATAATATTATACAGTTAAAATATAGGAGAGTAATATATTGAATAAAAACATTTTAGATAAACTGAAGGTATTAGCTATAAATAGTTAGTGTATTTATGGCAAATTATACGCAACTAAAACGAAAATATAAGCATACAAGAAAACTTATTGAGTTTCTGATAGACCCTAGCAAAGGACTAACATCCACTGATAAAGAACTGCAATCTCTAAGTAAGGGATTTAGAAATATGCTACAGGGGGAGGTTGAATTAAGTATGAATTCATTAGAGGCAATGTATCAAACAGAATTAGCTATACAGGAAAAAGAAGCTTTGAGTATTAAGTTAAATCAAGCACTTACTGAAATGAAGGAAATATCTACTGAAATGCAGGAAATATCTACTGAAAACAAGGAATTATCTATTGAAAACAAGGAATTATCTATTGAAAACAAGGAATTATCCACTGAAAATCAGGAACTTAAGCAAAAATTACAAGAATTAGAAATATTATTGAATAAATCTAATAATCAGTCTTAAACCAGGATTTATTTCCTACTTATAGTAATTTAAGTTCAAAGTATCCAATGAGAAAGTAGCACACAAATGTTAGCAGAATAATTAGCAAAAGGGTAGACGTAGACTCTACCCTTCTTTGCATGCCGAAAGTTCTTGAATTAATAGGCATAAGTTGGGGAATAATAAGCATTTAAAAGAGTATTTTGGAGGATATTATTATGCCTAAAGTATCAGTGATAATACCAGTATATAACGCGCAACAATATTTAGAGCAATGTCTAAATAGCATAATAAAGCAATCGTTAAAAGACATAGAAATAATATGTGTAAACGATGGGTCAACAGACAACAGTTTAAATATCATAAAAGAATATGCCAAAAAAGATAAACGAGTGAAAGTGATTTCCCAAGATAATCAAAATGCAGGGATAGCGCGTAACAATGGCTTAAAAGCTGCAGTGGGGGAATATATTCATTTTTTAGATGCAGATGATTGGTTAGTAGGAGATATTTACAAAGGGATATATACATTGGCAGAAGCGAAAAAAAGTGAAATAATCATCTTTAACTATAAGACGTATAATCAAGGAGAGGAAGTAGAGATTGATTTATTTAAACGAGTTTTAGCTAAAAATCAGACAAGAACGCTATCATTTGAACAAATGCCATATTTTTTTAGCCGTATGTTTGTAGTGGCATGGAATAAAGTATATAAAAGAGATTATTTAGTGGATGTGGAGGTTAGTTTTGATAATTTAAAATGCGCTAACGATAGAGCATTCTACTTTAAAACAATAACTCAGGCCACAAGAATTACTTTGCTGCCTAAAGTTTGTATAGCATATCGCATAGCAAATCCTACGTCTTTAATAGGTTCTGCCAGATATAAGCATTTCTATTGCCACTTTAAGTCAGCAGCTGATATAAATGATTATATAATTTATTTGCCTGATAAAGTAAGACAATTTATTTTTGATGTAAATATTGAAGATATATTACATTTTTATAGCACATCAACAGCAGACAATAAGTTGGCATTGCTAAGACAAATTAAAAAGTTTTTACAAAGTCAGCAACAAATGTTTCCAAGTTATATACGAAAGTCTTATTTGCGTGGAGTGATTAATTACTTATTAGTTGTTAATGAAGATGTAACAAATATTGCACATATAAATATGATGATAAAATATTACGAAAAGAAATATGTTCTATATAAGCGCGTTAATCAGATTTATAATATGCTTAAAGAGTACTAAAATTAATGTAAAGCTAATAGCGTATTAATGTTAACTAAATATTACAATTAATAATAAATAGCAATAAATTGATATAAAAATATTCCTAAAATTTATGTTATAAATACGTGAAATATATATAAAAAATATAAAATAAATAAGTAATACAAAGACTAGTAAAGTTAATATTGCTAGTCTTTTTTAATGTAAACTATTAAAAATATACATATATTCCAATAAAGTTGTATTTAATAATTAAGAAATAATTAATATATAAATATAAAATAATTATGGTAAACTAAATTGTATAATTTCTTCTTAAGGAGGGAGCAGCATGAAAAACCAATAATTTAAGTATAGAAAGTAAAATACTTCCTAAGAATCACTATATATAATGAAGAATATTTTTCACTAAACAGGTTATGTTAAGACATATGTTGTTAGCTTTTTTGGTTATTTTGAAAGGAGACAATACATGAAAAAGATGGTTAAATCGTTAATGGCAGTTACAATGATATTAGCATGCAGTGGTTGCTCTGAAACTCCCGAACCTACTACTGGGTCACTTGAGCAATCTGTTAGAGTAGATTTAGCTGAGTTTATTCCTGAAGAAAAACTGAAAATAGACGTGTTGGATGTTCCAACCGACAATATACCTATTGAACCTATTGAGCTAGTTGCGGGTTCCGATATCCCTATTACTTTAACTAACATTCCAGTTGGCAGCAGTCCGCAAAGTCTTATTGACAGCCAGTGGGAGCTTGAGAAGCAGATTTTAACTAACTACAGTTTAAATAGTTATTCTATCGATAATCCATACGTTGTTCTTAACCCGTATGGCTGGACTCCTCTTAGCGCATTGGTTATGTTTGACACTGCTGTGCCTGCAAAAGTTAGTGTTACAGTTTTAGGCAAAGATGAATTTTCTAATATTTCGCATACTTTTGATGGTTTTAAAACGTACCATGAGCTTCCTGTTTTGGGCTTATACGCCGACTATGTAAATCAGGTTGAGATAGAGCTTAAGTTTGAGGATGGTACTACTATAACTAATATAATTGAAATTGTGACTTCTGCAATAAATGTGGATGCGCAGATAGAGCTAGTTTCTAGCAATTTAGCTAAGTCCCAAGATGGTATTACGTTTTTAAATTCTACTATTGAGCAGATTATGGGTATTGATTCAAATGGTGAAGTTCGCTGGATGATGGATTATTACACGCGTCAAATTTTACGTAGGCTGGAAAATGGCAATTGGCTTATTGGTGATGCGGATATAGCCGGATTGTATGAGGTGGACTTGCTAGGTAAGATTTATGCTAACTATAGCAATTATCAGGATATTAATGATGATGTAATCGAGCTGCCTAATGGGAATTTGCTTACTACTTCTCACAATTTGGGTGCTTATGTAAAAGATAGAATTTTGGAGATAGATTATGATACTGGTGAAATCGTTAATGACATTGACCTTAAAAATGTGCTAGATAAAAACCGATTTAATAGCCAAGATAATAGCGACTGGTTCCATATGAATGCGTTGTGGTATGATGAAAGTGATGATGGTCTTATAGTTTCTGGTGCAAATCAGGGTGTTTTTAAAATTAGCTATCCTGAAGGTGAATTGTTGTGGGCGCTGACAGTAGCTCGCGATGTGGATAGTTTAGGTGATAAAGTGTTAACTCCTATAGGTGAAAACTTTAAACCGCCAGTTGGTCAACATGCGCCTATGATTATTCCGGATCAAGATGATGATCCTCATACATTGGATATTGTTTTATATGATAATAACAGAGCATCGATTTTGGAATATGATAATGAATTCGATGGTGGAATGTATAGCAGAATGGTGCAATACCGAATTAATGAAATTGCTATGACGGTTGAGCAGATTTGGTCATATGGTGAGGACCGCGGAACTGAGTATTATACTATTAACGTTAGTGACGCTGATTATTTAGCGAATGGAAATATGCTTGGAACGTTTGGTAATCATATTGTTGGCGATGATGCTAATACTGGTACTATTATTGAAGTTAATCGTGATAATGGCGAAGTTGTGTTTGAGGTTGATATTAAGTTTGAGGATAAGCAGTGGATTTACCGTGCTGAAAAACTTCCTATGTATCCTGATGTGTGGGAATTTGCGCTTGGCACTACTAAAGGTGTAGTGAAAGCTGAAAATAATCATGAGCGCGTGCTTGGTTTGGAAGTAACTGAAATTGCATTGTTGCCAGATAGCGATAGGGTATATCAGAAGATTGAAGAAATTCTTATGACTGATGAGCTTAAAATTGAAGGTTATCAAGCTGCAATTGGTGTTGAGTCTCGTGGTGCTAAGCATTATTTAGTTTTCTGTTCTCCTACTGTAACTAAAGCAATTAATTTAACTACCGAACCAACTCGTATTGAGATTACTAGGTTAATTAATGAAACGTTAAGTGATGAGGTAGATTATAATAGTAGTGGATTTACAGGTAACATTCCACTTGAGTTTTTAAAGAATGCGTTACCTAAGCAGCAGTATCAGTTAGGGATTTTAACTGAATTAGGCGATGAGTTATATTATCAAGAATCACAGTACTATTTAACTGTTACATGATAAAAAGTTGCCAAAGTTAACCTATATGAGACACATCATATAATTTCAAATAAAATTACATTTTAGCTTTGGTCAGTTGCGCCAAAGCTTTTTTTTTACGTAAAATTTAGTGCCAAAGTTAACCTATACGAGACACAGCATATAATTTCGCATGAAATTACATTGTAGGTTGAAAGCGTTATAGCTTTTTTATATGTATATTTTTTAGTAAATGGAAACAACATAGTTAAGAATGGAGGATGAAATATGAAAATAGCTATAGCAGGAACAGGATATGTAGGTTTATCGAACGCAATACTTCTGTCGCAGCACAATGAAGTGGTTGCGGTGGACATCATTCAAGCAAAGGTGGATTTGATAAATGATAAAATTTCGCCTATTGTAGATGAGGAAATCGAAAGTTATTTAACCCAAAAAGATTTAGACCTAGTCGCTACAACCGACGTATACAAAGCGTACCAAGATGCGCAGTACGTAGTAATTTCTACACCGACCAACTATGACCCAGATAAAAACTACTTTAACACTCGCTCAGTTGAAGCAGTAATTGCAAACGTTTTAGCAATTAACCCACAAGCAACAATGATAATAAAATCAACTGTGCCTGTTGGTTATACAGAAAAAGTTAAAGCGATGTTTGAAACGGACAACATAATATTTTCGCCTGAGTTTTTGCGAGAAGGAAAAGCTTTATATGACAATTTGCATCCGTCTAGAATTATAGTTGGTGAAAAATCCGAGCGAGCGGAAGTGTTTGCCAATCTATTACAGCAAGGTGCGATAAAGCAAGATATTCCGGTGCTATTCACCAATTCCACAGAAGCCGAAGCGGTTAAGCTGTTTTCCAATACGTATTTGGCTCTTAGAGTTGCGTATTTTAATGAGCTTGACACTTACGCCGAAATTAGAGGGCTTGATACTAAGCAAATTATTGAAGGAGTTGGTTTAGACCCACGAATTGGTATGCATTATAATAATCCGTCGTTTGGTTATGGAGGATATTGTTTGCCAAAAGACACTAAGCAGCTGCGCGCAAACTATGAAGATGTGCCAAATAACATAATTAGTGCTATTGTTGATGCAAATAGGACTAGAAAAGACCATATTGCAGACCAAATCATTAGTATGAAACCAAATGTTGTAGGAATTTACCGTTTAACTATGAAAATGAACTCCGATAATTTTAGAGCTTCTTCAATCCAAGGCATTATGAAGCGCATTAAAGCTAAAGGTATTGAAGTTGTTGTATATGAGCCGGTTTTAGATGAAGATAAGTTTTATAATTCACGTGTGATTAGCGATTTAGATGAATTTAAACGAATTAGTGATGTGATTGTTTCTAATAGGATGTCAAAACGTTTGGCAGATGTGGCTGATAAGGTTTACACTCGCGATTTGTTTTCTCGCGATTAATTACAATGAGTGGTCTATTATGGCCACTTTTTTTATTGTGCGCTAATTATATTTTCCATAAATGGGGAATAATGGTCGTAGAGGTGATATAAATGCAAAAATTAATACTAATCGGCGCAGGCGGATTTGCAAAATCGGTTATGGATTCTGTTGATACTAGTAACTTTGAGCTTGCCGGTTTTATAGATTGTTATAACAAAGAAAGCCATTTAGGTTTCCCGGTGCTTGGCAAAAACTTAGATGATATTATTAACCCTGAAAAATATGTTTATTTTATTAGCATAGGTAATGCGAGGCATCGCCAAGTCCACTTTAAAGCTTTAAAGCAGCGCGATTTGGAGCTTATAAATGTAATTGATAAAACTGCTTTAGTTGGGACTGATGTTAAATTCGGCACTGGTTGTTTCGTTGGCAAACTAGTTGTAGTTAATCGCGATGTCACTATCGGCGACAATTGCATTATTAATACTAAAGCGCTGCTTGAACATGGCTGTCGAATCGGTAGTCATGTGAACATATCAACATGTTCAATTTTAAATGGCGATGTGCATGTTGGTAATGAATCGTTTGTTGGCAGCGGTGCTATTGTAAATGGGCAAGTGAAAATTGGCCATCAAGCTGTTGTGGGTTCTGGAGCTGTTGTTGTTCGTAACGTTGGAGATAAAATGACCGTTGTTGGTGTGCCAGCTCGCGCAATTGATGAACTCGAATTGTCTAGTTTTAATTATGATGAAAATTTGGAGACGGTTAAGTTAATGGTTCGTGGGTAATACAACTGCTTGTTAAGTTAATGAATTAGCAAATATCGTAAAGCTCCAGCTTTCGTATAAAGTGAACTCGCATAAAGCTTTCGTAAAAAGCAGTATCGTATAAAGCTATTAACAAACTTTCGTAAAAAGCAGTATCGCATAAAGCTGAGTTTAAGCTTTCGTATAAAGTGAAATCGCATAAAGCTATTAACAAGCTTTCGTAAAAAGCAGTATCGCATAAAGTGGTAAGTTTGTAAATCACGATTAAGCAAATATAAATTGTATAAAAGGAAGGGATTTGTAATATGTATATTATAGCAGAAATAGGATGTAATCATAATGGAGATGCAATGTTAGCTAAGTCAATGGTTGATAAAGCTAAGGAATGTGGAGTGGACGCTGTTAAATTTCAAACTTTCGATTCCAAACAGTTAATTTCTCGTTTCGCTCCTAAAGCTGATTATCAATTGGAGACAACTGATAAAGCAGAAAGTCAGTTAGAAATGACTGCGAAATTAGAATTATCGCATGACGAATATATGGAGCTAAAGCAATATAGTGAAAGTATCGGTTTAGATGTATTCTCAACGCCGTTTGATATTGGTTCGATTGAGTTTTTACAAAGCTGTGGTCAGACGGTTTGGAAAATTCCTTCTGGTGAAATCACTAATCTACCGTATTTAGAGGCAATCGCAAAAGTTTCATGTGATAATAAGAAGATTATTTTATCGACTGGAATGGCTACGATTGCCGAAATTCAAAAGGCTGTTGACATTTTGGAAAGTGGTGAAGTTGCCGATATTACTATTTTACATTGTAACACTGAATATCCAACTCCAGATAACGATGTTAACTTACAAGCAATACTGGATTTGCAAGCTAACTTCCGTGCTTATAATATCGGTTTGTCTGACCATTCAATCGGTATTACTGCTGCGATTGTTGCAGTTGGGTTTGGGATTACATGTATTGAAAAACACTTTACGTTAGATAAAAATTTCTATGGACCAGACCACAAAGCTTCTATTACACCAGATGAGCTAAGTAACTTATGTACGCAAATACGCCGAGCCGAAGTAATGTTAGGCAGTCAATGTAAACATGTTACGAAATCGGAGCACAAAAACAAATTGGTTGCTAGAAAATCTATAGTTGCAAAACGCGATATTAAAGCTGGCGAAGTTTTTAGCGTAGATAACATTACAACTAAACGTCCTGGCAATGGAATTAGCCCAATGAGATGGTATGATGTGTTAGGCAAAGTGGCGCAAACTGATTTTTGTGAAGATGAATTGTTAGTTATAAATGAAATTCCATGGGATAATTAAGGCATTTTTTAAAGCTATAACCATTGGTACTATTGGGTTAAAGGCGGTTTTCCAAAAATTTTTTAGAAAATCGCTTAAAAACGGCAAAATCTTGTAGCCAATAAAGCAACACCGTACAAACCTATATATACCAAAGGTTTATAGCGATTTTTACTATAGAATTCGTATTAATTAAACACTAAAAAAAATTGCAAAAAATTTTATAGGGCAGAAATCATCTAGCCCTATTTTTATATAACGGAGGATTTTATGAGAAAAATTTGTATAATAACTGGCACTAGAGCTAACTACGGCCGTTTAAAACCTGTATTGAATGCTATAATAGCACATAATGATTTAGAATTACAACTTATTGTAACCGGAATGCATCTTAGTAGCACATGTGGCCATACTATTGATGAAATTAAAGCAGATGGTTATACAATCGATTATCAAGTTGATATGCAATTAGATGAAACTGGATCCATGGCAAAATCGTTAGGCCATGCAATTATAGGAATTACTGATGCGTTTGAAACGTTGCAACCTGATATAATCTTAATTTTAGGCGACCGCGGCGAAGAGTTAGCAGCTGCAATTGCAGGAGCGCATATGAATATTCCGGTTGCACATATGCATGGAGGCGAAGTTACCGGCACGATTGATGAATCAATTCGCCATGCAATTACGAAATTTGCCCATATCCATTTTGCTGCAACTCAAAATAGTTATGATAGAATTAAGAAGCTCGGTGAAAATCCGGATTTTATATTTAACATAGGTTCTTGTGGTCTCGATACTATTTTAAATAGAAGTTACTTAACTAAACAAACGTTGTTTGAAAAATATAATTTAACGTTACACTTACCTCTAATTCTAGTCCTTCAACATCCTGTCACTACGCAAAAAGAGCAAGCTGCATTCCAAATGTCACAAACTATGCAAGCTGTTACTGCTGTTAATGCCCAAGTCATTGTAATTTACCCTAATTCGGATTCAGGAAGCTCTCAAATGATTGATGTGATTAATAAGTATAAAGACGATGTCCATATTTATAAAAACTTGCCTTTCGAGGATTACTTAAACTTTTTAAAACATGCTAATGTGCTAGTAGGAAACTCAAGTAGCGCAATTATGGAAGCTCCGTCGTATGGATTGCCATCAATTGATATTGGTATCCGCCAAGATGGCCGCGAATGTACATGCAATGTTATTAAAGCCGGTCATGATAAAACTGAAATCTTAGAAAAGCTAACTCTATGCTTATATGATAAAAAGTTAATAAACTCGATAAAACAATGCATTAATCCGTATGGTGATGGAAACACTAGTAGAAAAGCAGCTGAAATCTTAGCTGCTTTGAATATTAACCATAACTTAATCCAAAAACAAATAACTTATTAGCCTTATCAAAAAACGCTATTATAACGAAGCAACTGCTGTTTTAGCTATTACACAAACGGCTTATTACAAAAGCAATCGCTGTTTTAGTCATTACACAAATGGCTTATTACAAAAGCAATCGCTATTTTAGTTATTACAAAAACGGATTACTAACAAAGCAACTGTAGTTTGAAGCTATTGCAAACGCAGTTGCTATTTTAAGCATTAAAAAAACGCTATTATAACGAAGCAACTGCTATTTTAGCTATTACAAAAACTGATTATTAGGTTTAAGCGTTAATAAAAATCGTATTTTAGCAATACTTTAGCACAAAATTATTTAAAGCAGGTGAAAACATGATATGCATTATCCCAGCACGCGCTGGTTCTAAAGGTCTTAAAAACAAAAACATGCAATTTCTAGCTAACAAACCAATGATTTATCATACTATTGATGCAGCTATAGCTAGTGGTATATTTGATGGAATTTTCGTATCTACGGATTCTATACAATACCGCGACATTATAGAAAGCGAGCGTAATGTGGTAGTGATAATGAGAGACGCAAGCTTAGCACAAGATACTACACCAACATTTCCTGTCATTGCACAAATACTTGAGTTAGTGCCAGATAATACTCCATTTATGTTATGCCAGCCAACATCTCCACTTAGAAATGCTAATCATATTAAAGAAGCGTATGAAATGTATAAACAAACTAATGCGCCAATTGTAAGTGTATGTAAATCTGATAAATCTCCAGCGTTATTTACAACTTTAGATGCAGACAATAAGCTTAGCGGACTTGTTGGTGTGGATAAAAACTATCGCAGACAAGACGCGCAAGCTATGTATTATCCAAATGGAGCTATATACATTAGCACAAAACGCGATTATCTGCTTAACAAAAGCTTTTTTACACCACAAACTACTGCTTATATTATGGATAAAAAATCATCGTTAGATATTGATGATAAAGATGACTTTACTCAAGTAATAGGTACGAGATATTTTGACTATGCGATTAGGGAACAAGAAACATTCCAAAACTTCGCACATATCTATGATGAAATGGTTGTGCCGTCAAATGAAAATTTAATATTCGGCGACTCAAGAATGTGTGGTATTAACATTGATGGCTACACCAATTTAGCGATTGCAGGAATTACGCTACATGTAGCAGCGCTAAATATTTATAAATTTATCACCGATGACACACAAAAAGTGCTATTAGCGCTAGGAGTCAACGATATTATCGCCTCTCATACTCCAGATGAAATTGTTTCGTTGCTTATGGCTATTGTAGAGCGGCTGCAAAAACGTAGTATTAGCGTAATCGTATCTACTATAATCCATACAATTTACAGATTTCAAGCTGACAATGACAAAATCAATGAAGTTAATGACAAACTAAAAGCCCAAGCTGTTACGATAGTAGACCCAAACGAAATATTAAGCGAAAACAACTGCTTGCTATATAAATACACAATTGATGGGTTGCATTTTAACGATGAAGGGAAGAAGTTACTACAAAATTTTTATAACAAACATTGCTAAGGGTAATTTTAAACATTTTTGGAAACACTAAAATATCAACAATCCATATAATTTGCTAAAAACCAGTATGCTAGAAAGGAGTAAGCAACGCTATGCAAAAACCCATTTTATTTAAAAAAGGAATATTAGGTTTTGATGACTATAAAGAATACGTTATAGTAAGAGATGAAGAAAACTGTCTTTACTATTTGCAATCAATTGATAATCCAAATTTAGAATTTATAATCATATCGCCTCATGTATTTAAAAAGCCATATAACCCTAAAATCTCAGAGTTATACTTTGAAGAACTAGGAGGAGGTGCTGATGATGAATTTGTAGTTTATTTAATGGTTAGAACATCTGGCAAATCAGAAGAAATAACGGTAAACTTACAAGCTCCATTACTAATTCACTTGGACAGGCGGCAAGGAGTTCAAGTGATAGTGGATGGAGATGAGTATGGAATGAGAGAAAGTTTAAGAGTACTAATAGAAGGTGGTGACTCATGTTAGCGCTTACAAGAAAATCGGGAGAATCGATAGTAATAAACGATAATATTGTTATCGAAATACTAGCAGTGCAAGATGGTAGAGTAAAAGTGGGGCTAGCTGCGCCACGGGAAATGCGGATTTTAAGAAAAGAAGTGTATGATGCGATACAAGAAACTAATAAGGAATCTGCAACTCTAAAAACTGATAAAGAACAAGAAGTAAATGTGCTAAAACAACTTCTTAAAAAATAAAATCTTAAAAATTAAAAAGTCTTAGGGTAAGCTTAAGGCTTTTTTTTGAGCCAAAAACCTATGAAATACAACGAAAAGCTAAAATT
>MDJM01000003.1 GCA_001994995.1 Candidatus Parepulonipiscium sp. PG-Nuni2H_MBin01
GAAAAAACACCTTTTGACAAGGTATTTTTTCTAAAATTTATGAGGTTACTTACTCACGACTGAAGTCACGAGTTTGCGTAACCTGTTCAATCAAAGGGCGATTGAGCCCTTTTTATTATTATAGTTAGGGTGATTATGATGATATTAGGAGAAGTAGTTGGAAGAGTTGTTGCAACTAAAAAAGATGATAATTTGGTAGGGTATAAATTGTTAATGATACAGACTGTAGGTGAAAATAATGTGATTGTAGCAGGAGATAAGTTAGGTGCTGGAGTGGGTGAATATGTAATTGTAGCTTTACAATATGCAGATTTAATGGATGCGGTTGTAGTTGGAATTGTAGATGAAAAGCCGATGTTTAAGGAGATGAAATAGGTGAAAGTGATAATTGTTGGTGGAGTAGCTGCTGGTATGTCGGCTGCGGCTAAAATTAAAAGGTTGGATAAAACTGCTGAAGTAATAGTTTATGAACAGGGTGAGCATATATCTTATGGAGCATGTGGATTACCTTATTTTGTAGGTGGATTTAATGATGATTGCACTAAACTAATAGCGCGAAGTAAAAATGAATTTGAGAAGATGGGAATTATAGTTAAATTGCAGCATGAAGTACTTAGCATAAAAGTTGAAGATAAAAAGGTGTTGGTACATAACCATAAGAGCAGTGAAACAATAATAGAAAGTTATGATAAATTAATGGTAGCTACAGGTGCACATGTGGTGAAGCCAGATATTAAAGGAATAAATAGAGATGAAATTTGTTATTTAAAAACGTTAGAAGACGGCGTTAAACTAGAAGAAGTTGCTAAGCAAACTGATATTCAAAATGTAGTTGTTGTTGGTGGAGGTTATATAGGAATAGAAGTAGTAGATGCTTTGCTACATCTGGGCAAACATGTTACTTGTGTAGAGTTTTCCGCTAATATATTAACATCTTTTGATATAGAAATAAGTGAATTTGCTAAAGAGGCATTAATAGCAGCAGGTGTTAAGTTGCATTTAACTGAAAGAGTAGAGGAATTTCGGGATGCGCCAAAAGGTTGTATGGTAGTTACAGATAAAGGGAGTTATCAAGCTGATTTGGTGATTATGGCCGTAGGGATAAAACCAAATACGCAGTTTTTAGAAAATACAGGTATGCTAATGGCTGAAAATGGTGCAATAGTAGTTGATAGGCAAATGCGTACTTCTATACCTAATATATATTCGGCTGGAGATTGTGCGCAGGTGTATCATAGAGGAATGAAGGAAAATGTATATTTACCGTTAGGTACAGTAGCTAATAAATGTGGACGTATTGCAGGTGAAAATATATTGGGTGCTCATAAAAGTTTTGTAGGTGCATTAGGCTCTGCTGGAATTAAGGTATGTAATTTAGAATTTGGAAGAACTGGCCTTGGTGAAGCTGATGCTAAAAAGTTAGGATTAAATTATAAAACTGTAATTGTAGAAAGTTATGACCATCCGAAATATTATCCAAATGCAACAGTGATTAAAATAAAATTAGTGTATGAGACAGGTACTAAAAAGCTTTTAGGAGCACAAGCAGCAGGAGAAAAAGGAGCTGTTTTGCGCGTTGATATGTTTGCAATTGCTATTCATAATGGTATGACAACTGATGAACTCGGCATGACGGATTTAATATATGCACCACCTTTTGCAGGAGTTTGGGATGCTGTACACATTGCATGCAATTTAGCAAAGTAAGGTAAAAAAGGAGGTTGCAAGTATGTTCTTGCGGGATTTGTATGAAAAATAAATTGATGGATATTAGTAGCGCTGTAGAAATGATTAATGATGGTGACACTATAGGTATAGGTGGAAATGTTTTACATCGTGCTCCGATGGCATTAGTAAGAGAAATTGCAAGAGCTAGGAAAAAAGGATTACATGTTATAAAAACAGCAGGAGCTATGGATGTAGATTTACTTTGTGCTGCTAATAGTGTTAGTAGTGTATCAGCAGGATTTGTTAGTTATGAAAGTGAAATTGGTTTTTGTAACTTTTTTAGACAAGCGGTCCAAAATGGAACTGTTAAAGGTCATGAACATGCATGCTACACTATAATTTCAGCACTAAGAGCATCTGCATATGGAATACCATTTATGCCTGTTAAGGGATTGCAAGTAAGTGACTTAGTAGATGTTAATGATTACTTTACAAAAATTAAAGACCCTTTTTCAGATGAACAGATTAGCGTAGTTAAAGCAATTAGACCAGATGTAACTATAATTCATGTGCAAGAAGCGGATGTATATGGCAATGTAAAGTTTTATGGACCAATTTATGATGACTATACATTGGTTGCCGCTTCTAAAAAAGTTGTTATTTCAGCGGAAAAAATAGTAACATTTAATATAGAAAGTAAAGTTGACATCCCACATTTGATGGTAGATGCTGTGGTAGAAGTACAAAATGGTGCAGCTCCATGCTCATGTGCAACGTTATATGATATTGATATAAGTAGTATTAAAGCATTTAGGAGTGCTAACTTAGAAGATTACTTAAATAAGTATGAAAAATTAGATAGAAGGACGGTGGATAATGAGCAATAGGATAAGTGACATTATGGTGTGTGCAATGGCTAGATTAATTAAAAATGAAAATACAGTATTTCATGGAGTTTCTTCACATATGCCAATGATTGCTACAATGTTAGCAAAAGCAACCCATGCGCCGGATGCAGTACATCTTAATATACCTGGAGGAGTAGACCCACAAACACCTAATTTGCGTCATTACACAAGCGCAGGTAGCGAACTAACTGACAGCAGTATAGCTTCTATGCCTCTATCACAAATATTTGATTTATCTATGCGTGGAGGGCTAGATGTAGCATTTTTAAGTGGTGTACAGTTTGATAATAGAGGTAATGTAAACGCTTCAGTCATA
Organism: Candidatus Parepulonipiscium sp. PG-Nuni2H_MBin01; assembly: GCA_001994995.1. Lineage (GTDB taxonomy): Bacteria > Bacillota > Clostridia > Lachnospirales > Cellulosilyticaceae > Parepulonipiscium > Parepulonipiscium primum. The sequence continues at coordinate 2,893 of MDJM01000003.1, forward strand.
GGAGATTATAATAAACCAAAAGTAAAAATGCCAGGTGGAGCTGGTAGTGCTGTATTAATTCCCACTGTAAAAACAGCTATAATTTGGAGAACAAAACATGATATACGGACTTTTGTAAAAAAGGTAGATTTTGTTACTACTAAAGGAAATGTAAAATATATAATAACTCCACTGTGCATATTTAAAATGTATGAAGGCGAACTAATACTAGATTTTATTCACCCTACATCTAATATTGATGAAATAGCTGCTAATACTGAATTTGATATACGCTATATTGATATAAAATATACTCCATTGCCTACATTAGCAGAAATGAATATACTAAATCAAATTGACCCTAATGATTACCGAAATATTGAATTCAAATAACCTTCTAAATTTAGAAGGTTATTTTTTATTATTTATATTAAATTAGGACATACTAAACCTATATTAATTTGATGGAAGGTGAGCATGTGAGAATTATAGTAATAGGAGCAGTTGCAGCAGGTACATCTGCGGCAGCTAAAGCGAGGCGTAACAATGATGCCGCTGAAATTGTTATATATGAAAAAGATTTATTCATTTCTTATGCAATATGTGGTATGCCATATTTTATCGGAGGAGAAGTTGAGGATATAGACGAACTTACACCAAGGGATGTGGAGTTTTTTAAGAAAAAACATAATATTGATGTATTTATTGGTCATGAAGTTATAGATGTAGATGTTGACCTTAAGACTGTAACTGTAAAAAATCTAACTACCCAAACTATTATAGTAGATAAATATGATAAGCTTGTATTTTCAACTGGAGCAACTGTGGCTAAACCAAATATAGAAGGATTAGATAAGCCCAATGTATTTTTCCTTAGAACTATTGCGAATGCTCAAGATATAAAACATTATATTAAGGTAAATAATCCAAAAAATGCAATTGTAGTAGGGTCTGGATTTGTTGGGTTTGAGATTATGGAGAACCTTATGCATTTAGGGGTAGATGTGACATTGCTGGATGCTGCAGATAAGCTTACTAAAAACTTGGATGCAGATATGGCAAAATATTTGGAGAAGATTTTACTTGGTAAAAATGTTAAAGTTCTTACTAGTCAACATATTACGCAAATTACTGACGAAGGAATTAAATTAGCCAATAATACTACTTTAGCAACTGACATGATTATTATGGCAACAGGAGTTCGTCCTAATGTGGATTTGGCTAAAAGTGTTGGTATAGTTATAGGAGAAATGGGCGGCATTAAAGTTGATAGGCATATGAAGACTAATATTGACGATGTATATGCATGTGGGGATTGTATTGAGACGTTTTCAAGAGTTACTGGGGGTGTTGTATATCAGGCTATGGCTACTGTGGCTAATAAAACTGGCCGTATAGCAGGAGATAATTTAACTGGTGGAACATCATTTTATGCTGGTGGTCTTGGTACTGGCATTTTTAAGTTATTTAACTACACTATTGCAAGTACTGGTATTAATGAGGCAGAAGCGATTTCACTGGGGTATGATATTCAAGTGTGCCATAATATAAAACCAAATAAACCTTTATATATGGATGGTAAGGAGATGGTTATTAAGGCTATTGCGGATAAAAAATTTGGTAGACTGCTAGGTGTGCAAATTATTGGACAAGATGGTGTAGATAAACGAATAGATGTATTTGCTACGCTAATTACGTATGAAGCTAAAGTTCAGGAAATCTTTGATATTGATTTAGCTTATGCGCCTCCTTTTTCAACTACAAAAGACCCTGTAATTTATACTGGAATGATTTTAGACAATGCCTTGAATAATGAATGCCCTTTAATACGTGCTGATGATATTCATAAACTCGGTGCAGAAGTTCAGATTGTGGATGTAAGAAGTAATAGCGATTACATTAATAAGGGACATGTGGAAGGTGCGATTAATATTCCTCATGCCAAGCTGAGGGATAATTTAGATAAACTTAATAAAGACAAGCCTGTTGTTGTGTATTGTAATAAAGGGGTAACAGGCAATGCAGCGCAAAATATATTAATCAATAACGGATTTAAATATGTATACAATTTATCAGGGGGACAAAAATTTTATAAAGGGACTAGATAGAATAGTCTAATTATATAGTTTATTTAATTAAATTTATTATTTATATAACATAATACAAAACAAAGTACAAGATATACAGTTGTTAAAATTGTATGTCTTTTTTAGTTTTATTTGCATAGACTATTACATGGGTACGCTGTAATTAAATGAGTAATGGGGAGGGATGTATATGGATAGAGTGAGAAATATGTCAGTTTGGAAGAAATGGTTAATCTCGAACGGTATGGTTGGTGTGGCCTCGGCAATAATTATTTGGGCAGTAATTATCGGGCTAAATACTACTAAAAATAAATTTGAAGATTTTATAGACAATTCCTACAGGCTAGAAAATAGTATTCAGGACAACACTTCATTAGTATTATCTATTGCTAAAGATATTAGAGATTTACAAATTAATCCCATTAATGTTACTGCAAGAATTGAAGAATTAACAGATACAATAAATAAGTTAAATACAGATGTACATATATTAACTGCTGAATTAGCTGATTTTGGAATAAGCATAAGCGATTACCAGCAAAAGGTTGAAGAGTGGTTAGTTGTAGGGGAAATAATTTTATATGATATTGCTATAGGAGATGTGGAAGATGCTCAGTATAGAATAATAAATGAGTGTACTCCTGCTGTTGAGGAAGTTATAGATGAGGCTAATAAAATAACAACTATCTTAAGTACAACTGCCCAAGAAGATATTGATACTAATGTTAGAATTAGCGAAATTATAATTTACGTATCAATCGTTGCGGTGATAATTGTAAATATATTATCTATTATTGTTATAATTGTAATGGGGAAATCTATAATTGGTCCGTTACATCAAATTAGAGATGTTATTGAGGAGCTAGAGCAAGGCAATTATGATGTATGGATTAAGTATACATCTAAAGATGAGTTGGGTGTTGTAGCTGAAAAATTAAGAGATATGATACGAAGTACAGGGGAATTATTAAAAGATGTTTCTAACAATTTAGAGGGTATTGCGCAAGGAGATTTAACATTGAAACCATCCGTGCAATATAGAGGTATATTTAAAGTGATGGAAACTTCTATTAATAAGATTAATATACAAATAGGTGAGGTTATTAATCAGATAAAAGAAAGTTCTAGGCAAATCACTACTGGTGCTGAAGATATTGCAAAAGATTCTTGCGCTATCTCTTTTAAAGTTGAGGAACAAGAATTAATTATTGGAAGCTTTATTGATGCAACTGATAGAATTTCTGATAACACAAATGCTACTATAAGGCATATGGCAGTTACATTAGATGCATCTAATACTACAAAAACTAAGGTAGAATATAGTAGTGATATGATGTCAAAAATGTTACAGTCTATGAGCGAAATAAGTGCATCTAGCAAAAGTGTATCTAATATTACAAAGATAATTCAAGGAATTGCTTCTCAAACGAATTTATTAGCACTAAATGCGGCTATTGAGGCGGCTAGAGCGGGGGATTCGGGTAAAGGATTTTCTGTAGTGGCAAATGAAATCAGAGACCTTGCCAATAAAAGCTCTGAGACTGTAAAAGAGATAGATAAAGTAATTCAGCAAAGTTTAATTAGCGTGGAAAATGGTGAAACGCAAGTTCAAGAAACTGCTAAAATATTAGAAGAGATAGCAATTAGTATGGATGATTCGGCAAAATTAATGGCTGAGCAGGAATTAACAACAGAAACTCAGAAACATTTATTAGTTGAATTAATTGAAAAAAGTAGTGAGCTAAATAAAGCTATAGAAGAAAATGCAGCGATATTTAGAAATACAGCGGTAGTGGGGCAAGAGTTAGCAGTACAATCTGAACTACTAGCAACACAAGTAGAAAAGTTTAAGGCACATATCTAAAAAACCATATCGGCTATATAGTCGATATGATTTTTTTAAGATGATTTACATATACTAGTAGTAGTCCAAAATTATTTAAGGAGGGCTCTTATGGATTTATTTAAAGGAATGGGTAAATTTGGTTTAGAACATTTAGAAGGAATATCGGCTAAAGCAGAGCCAGAAAAAAAGATAGAAAAAAAAGTGAAAGTAGAAGTAACTCTGCAAGAAAAAATAGATGATGCATTGTATAATAAAAAAGTTACATGTCCAATATGTGACACTAATTTTATAACGGTAAGTATTAAGTCTAACAAAAATAGGTTTATTAGAACAGATGATGATTTAAAACCTTATTATACTTTGGTAGACCCAATTTTATATGATGTAATTCATTGTGCATGTGGGTATACTGCACTTAGTAGTACTTTTATGCACACTTTGCCTACTCAAAGAAAGATGATACGCGAGCAAATTTGTGCTAGTTTTCAACCAATGTATTTAAACTATGAGCGCACTGTGGAAGAAAGTATTGAACTTTATAGATTGGCTTTACTAGTTTGTGTTATAAAAAAGGGTAAAGATTTAGAAAAGGCTATTTTATGTTTACGTTTAGCTTGGTTATGCAGAGATGTAAATGATAAGGAAAATGAAAACATGTATTTAGAAAATGCCTTGTCTTTTTTTGAAACTTCTATAGAGAAAGATACGTATCCTGCGTTAGGGGTAGATTTTCATAAAGCTAGTTATCTAATTGCGGTTCTTGCTTATGAATGTGGGCAATATGAGAAAAGTTTAAGAACTCTTGGACGTGTTATAGCAGAGCGTAATGTAAACGCTAAAATTAAAGATAGATTACTAGATTTTAAACCAAAAGTATTAGCAAAATTAAAATAAAAATATGGAGCCGATAATATAAGGCTCCATTTTTCTGTTGAAATATCTTCAAACATGCGATAAAATTTAGGTAAATATAAAACTAGAAAGGATTATTTATAAATGGAAGAACTTTTTAAAGCTATAGAAGACAAAATTTATCAGGCAGGTTATACACAAAAGGTAAGTGCGGAGGAAATTTATGACTTTATTAATAACGAAATTGAGGACAAGTTGTCAGGCAGTTATATTCTTATGTCAAAACCAGCAGATGATACTGTGTTTGAATATAAAATAGAAATTTTTGAGGATGATTTTAATCTATCGTATATTAAAATTATTAAAGCTGGGCAAGAATTTTTTGTAGATTTAGACTAAACACGGAAAGGAAGGAATAATTTGAGTGCGAAACCATTTTTTGAGGTATTGCCAGAGTTGGTAGTAGAAAAAAACTTACATGTGTTATTTGAACGCTCTAGTATTAACAATGTGGAATTTAACAAATCCAATAATCATTTAATCTTTTATGTAGTGAGTTCTAGACTAGTGTCTTATTGTAATGAAATGAAGATGACACAGCAGATTAAAGATAAGCTTTTTCCTACTTCAGATATTAATATAGAAATTAATTTATCATATGATTTACCAGAAGACTACTGCTTAGAACGTATTACTACAGAGTATAAAGATAGTATTATTGATAGTTTACGCGATAATAAACTTATCTTTTATTTATTTCTTAAAAATACTGAATGGGAAATTAGTAAAAAAACAATCATTATAAAAAGTCCGCCAAATAGATTACCGCAGGCAGTATTTAATGAATTAAAATCGTATTTGAGTAATGTATACAAAACAAGATTTAACGAAGAAATTACTTGTGAGCTTAATTTTATTGAGGTGGATGAAACTGATATAGAACATAATGAATTAAAACTTTCTCAGGAAATACAGGCAATAATGGATGCTAATAGAGAGTGTGCTAGAACTCGTGTTAAACCTATGGACCAATTAGAATCTTCAAGAACCTCGGAGTCAACATATAAACCACGACAAAAAATAAATACTGAAGGGCTTATTTATGGTAGAGAGTGTGAAGGAGAGCCTATTGCTATAGAACATATAGTAGATGAAATTGGTGAGGTTGTTGTTAAAGGTAAAATAATTGATATGGAAATGAGAGAAATACGTGGTGAAAAGACGATTATAATTTGTGATATAACTGACTTTACTGATACAATCACATTTAAAATCTTTGTTGATAATACTAATTTAGCACAATTATTAGCGGAGCTGGAAAAAGGCAAATTTTATAAAGTTAAAGCTATGGCTATGCTTGATAAGTATGATAAAGAAATTTCTCTTAGCTCAGTAAAAGGTATAAAAAAGATGGAAGATTTTACTACTGCTAGAGTTGATAACGCAAAAGAAAAACGCGTTGAACTTCATCTGCATACTAAGATGAGTGATATGGATGCTGTAGTTGATATAAAAGCTTTAATTAATCGCGCTAAACAATGGGGAATGCCAGCATTAGCAATAACTGACCATGGTTGTCTACAAGCGTTTCCTATTGCAAATCATTGTATTTCTAAAGATGATCCATTTAAGATTATATACGGTATAGAAGCGTATTTTATAGAACATGATGATAGTGAAGTTAAACAACAGACTTATCATGGGATTATATTAGTAAAAAATGAAATTGGACGTGTAAATTTAAATCGATTAGTATCTATTTCGCACTTAAATTATTTTAAACGTAGGCCTAGAATGCCTAAAAGTCTTATTAATCAGTATAGAGAAGGATTGATTATAGGTTCGGCTTGTGAAGCTGGTGAAATATTTCAAGCTTTAATAGCACAAAAGGATGAGGCAGAATTAGAAAAATTAGTTGAGTTTTATGATTATCTAGAAATTCAGCCGGAACTAAACAATGAGTTTATGATAAGAAGTGAAAAATTCAGTGCTCAATCTACTGAAGACTTAAGAAACTATAATAGAAAGATTGTGGCTTTAGGGGAGAAATACAATAAAATGGTAGTAGCTACTTGTGATGTTCACTTCTTAGATCCTCAAGATGAGGTGTATAGACGTATTATTATGTCTAATAAGGGTTTTAAAGATGCTGATTTTCAACCACCATTATATTTTAGAACTACAGATGAAATGCTTGCTGAATTTGCATACCTTGGAGAAGATAAAGCTTATGAAGTAGTTGTTACAAATACCAGGCTAGTCGCAGATAAAATAGAAAAAATATCGCCTGTTTTACCTGATAAATGTCCTCCTGAAATCCCTAATTCAGATAAGGAGCTAACAGAAATTTGTTATAATAAAGCTCATGAAATATATGGGCCTGACTTGCATCCTATAGTAGTTGAAAGATTAGAAAGGGAATTAAACTCTATAATTAGTAATGGCTTTGCTGTAATGTATATTATTTCACAAAAAATAGTATGGGACTCAAATGACCATGGGTATTTAGTAGGTTCCCGAGGCTCTGTTGGGTCATCTTTTGCAGCTACTATGTCGGGAATTACAGAAGTTAATCCTCTAGCACCGCATTATATTTGTCCTAATTGTTACTTTACTGATTTTGAATCAGATATAGTTAAATCATTTGCAGGAAGTTCAGGTTGTGATATGCCAGATGCAAACTGTCCAAAGTGTAATACACTTATGCTTAAAGAAGGCCATGATATACCATTTGAAACATTCTTAGGTTTTAAGGGAGATAAAGAACCAGACATTGACCTTAATTTTTCAGGAGAATATCAAGCGGCTGCGCATAAGTATGTGGAAGTATTATTTGGTGAGGGTAAAGCTTACAGGGCAGGAACTATAGGAACTATGGCAGATAAAACTGCTTTAGCATATGTATACAAATACTTTGAGGAGAGAGGGACAACAAAGCGTAAAGCGGAAATGCGTAGATTGGCCAGCGGTTGTACTGGTGTAAAGCGAACTACTGGACAGCACCCCGGAGGTATAATTGTAGTGCCACATGATAGAGAAATTTATGAATTTTGTGCAATACAGCGTCCCGCAAATGATGTAAATACCCCAATTATTACTACCCATTATGAGTATCATTCAATAGACCATAACTTACTAAAACTTGATATACTAGGGCATGATGACCCTACTATAATTAGACGATTAGAGGATTTAACTGGAATATCATCTTCTACAATTAAACTAGATGATAAAAACGTAATGGCGCTTTTTCATGGAACGGAAATTTTAAAAATTAAACCAGAAGATATTGGGGGTATAAAATTAGGTTCCCTTGGTGTACCAGAGTTTGGAACGGATTTTGTTATACAAATGTTAGTTGATGCAAAACCTCAAAATTTTTCTGATTTAGTTCGTATATCAGGATTGTCTCATGGTACAGACGTATGGCTTGGTAATGCACAAACTTTAATTGAAGAAGGCAAAGCCACTATTTCTACTGTTATTTGTACTCGTGATGATATTATGACTTATTTAATTAACCAAGGATTAGAAAAAGGACTTGCTTTTACAATAATGGAAAGTGTGCGTAAAGGCAAAGGATTAAAGGCTGAGTGGGAAGAAGAAATGATAGCACATGACGTTCCTGATTGGTACATTTGGTCGTGTAAAAAAATTAAATATATGTTCCCTAAAGCACATGCTGCTGCCTATGTTATGATGGCTTGGCGGATTGCATGGTATAAAGTATTTGAACCATTAGCATATTACACAGCGTTTTTTAGCATTCGTGCTTCATCTTTTTCTTATGAAACTATGTGTTTTGGAAAAGCTGCTTTAGAAAATCATATGAAAGAGTTAATTAGTAAAGGTAAAGATGGGCAAACTGCAAAAGAGCAAGATACAATAAAAGATATGAGAATAGTTCAAGAAATGTATGCCAGAGGATTTGAGTTTGTTCCTATAGACCTTATGACAGTCCATTCTAATAACTTTCAAATTATTGATGGTAAAATAATGCCTTCGCTAGCTACAATAGATGGGCTAGGTGATAAGGCGGCTGAAGCTGTGGAAAATGCAGCTAAATGTGGAGAATTTTTATCCAAAGACGATTTTAAAACCCGTACTAAAGTTAGCCAGACTTTAACAGATAAAATGTATGCGCTTGGAGTTTTAGGTAATGTGCCTGAATCTAATCAAATTAGCTTTATGGATATTATGAAGTAGAAAGGATTGAGTATGCAACGATTTACAAGAGAAGAAATATTTGAAGATTTTCGTAAAAATCAACCTTATGAGTACAGAAGATTAATAGCGACTGAAGTGGAACCAAAGTGGAAATTTTTTTGTATTATTTATGACTCATATTTTGTACAAAATGAAATGCAAAACGATTTAGAAGGCTATATTTATTTTAAACCATTATTTACGATATATGGTGATTTATATTTATTTAAAGAACATAAATCCGGTAAAACTAGACTATACCATCCAAAATCAATCACTAGATATTCAGGACGAGCAGTCGCAGAAATGTCTATTGCTCGGATATTTTTAACAGAAGTATTTATAATTTTAATAGTATTAGTACTAATTATAATTCTTATAATGTAACAACTCTTATTTTAATAGTAGCTGTATAAAGCTAAAAAATACTGTCAATAATCTAGTTGGGTAAGTATAAATAGGTTTAAGCTTTAGCACAGTATTACTAGGAGGTAAATAAATGAATAAATCAGGTAATTTACAAGATGTGGTTTTAAACCAATTACGTAAAGAAAAGATTTTTACAACAGTATTTTTAACAAACGGCTTTCAAATCAAGGGGGTTGTAAAGGGATTTGATAATTTTGTAGTGTTATTAGAAAGTGAAGGTAAACAACAAATGTTGTATAAGCATGCGATTTCTACAGTATGCCCATCGAAATCAGTAACAATTAATGCACAAGCCGAATAAAAAAAGGGGGGAGATACGATATCTCCCTATCCCCTTAGCACTCATCATAATTACTACAGTTATGGTACACTTCCTGTACATCATCATCATTTTCTAATAAATCCATCATCTTATTAAATGCTTTAACATTATCTTCTGAAATAACCGCAAATGTCTGTGGTATCATACTTATTTCAGCTTGAGCCATCACTAACTTGGCTTCTTCTAACGTTGAGTATACATCAGCAAATGTTTCTGGGGATGTTGTAATAAAATAAGCCTCTTCTTCAACCATAAAATCATCCGCACCAGCTTCAATGGTTAACATCATTAAATCGTCTTCATCCATATCAATATCATTTTTATCGAGTATGATTTCACCTTTTTTATCAAACATAAATGATACGCAACCTGTCGTTCCTAAATTTCCATTACCTTTAGAAAAAGCAGCTCTAACATTAGCAGCAGTTCTATTTTTATTATCTGTAAGAGCCTCCACTATAACCGCAATTCCATTAGGACCATAACCTTCATAAGTTATATACTCATAATTTATACCATCGCCTTCACCAGCAGCTTTCTTTATACTACGTGAAATAGTATCATTAGGCATATTATTAGATTTAGCCTTAGCAATTATATCTTTTAATTTATTATTTAGATTAGGATCAGGTCCCCCATTTTTTACTGCTACTGCAATTTCACGCCCAATTTTAGTAAACGCTTTTCCTTTGTGGGCATCATTTTTAGCCTTCTTATGTTTTATATTAGCAAACTTTGAATGTCCTGACATATTACCACTCCTTAAAATTCATCTTAATAATTGTATCATCTAACTTATAAATAATCAAGTGGACCTTTAGTTTTAAAAAATTTAGAAGTAGTTATAATTTTGTTGGGGTAAATGGAACATCAATAGTTTCAACTTGTTGTTCATACAATGATACTTCTGCATTAGTCTTATCAATAATCCATTTTTTAAACTTATCTGTCTCCTCTACTAACACCTCAACTGTAACGGAAACCATATTAGTATAATCTACATGCCTAATATTATAATGTTCGCTTTTAAGTAAATATTCTACTTTACCGAATAAAGTATATTCACATTCTAATTGATACACCTGCACAAGAACTTTCTTTATTAGTATAGCCTGTCTAACTCCCTCTTTAGCCGCACGGCCATATGCACGGACTAAACCGCCTGTACCAAGTAACGTTCCCCCAAAATATCGAGTAATAATAATAAGAGTATTACTAAGCGGAATACCTTTTAGCACTTCAAGAATTGGTTTACCAGCAGTACCTTGTGGTTCGCCATCATCACTAAAGCGTTGTATTTCATCACGTTGACCAATTTGATACGCATAACAATTGTGAGATGCATTGTAATGTTGTTTTCTAATTTGTGCTAAAAAGTTTTCAGCTTGCTCTGGCGATTCAATATAGAATAAATATGCAATAAATCTTGACTTTTTTTCGATAATTTCAGCTGTACAATGTTCTTTTATAGTAATCATAAACTTGTCCTCCAATATCTATATATTAAACTGCTTAGTAGTCTATATACAAGGCCATAGTATGTATTGTATAAATATAAAAGACGATTACTTATAAATCGTTATAAATTTACTAACTGCTTAATATATATCATCTAATTTGTCTAGAGATAGCAAAAACTATAAAAAATTTTTAAACAATTTTTTTACAAAAAAAAGATGTATATTATTAAATGAGTATGATATAATTAAATTAATAAAATATTTAGATAAATGATTTTACATAAATTTGACAAGTCTTTTTATAAGTAACATTTTTTTGTATGCGGAATAAAATATAGGTAATAAGAATATAATTACTAAACGATTGAATTATTATTATTTTTAAAATTCAAATTGATTGGATGTATTATGTATACAAAATTTATCTAATGTATAATTACACCAATTAAAATCAGAAAGGAGAATTTTTATGAAAAAGTTAGGTTTAACCACACAAATTTTTATAGCAATGTTATTAGGTGCTATTACAGGAGGTATCTTATATTATTTTGTACCAGATAGTACATTTAAAACGGATATTTTAACCAATGGAGTATTTTACTTAGTTGGAAATGGATTTTTAAGATGTATGCAAATGTTAGTTGTGCCTCTAGTGTTTTTCTCATTAATATGCGGGGCTATGTCAATTGGTGACACAAAGAAATTAGGTTCAGTAGGAATAAAAACTATTGGATTTTATCTTGTAACTACAGCAGTAGCAATTACTATAGCTCTTGGTGTAGCGTCAATAATTAATCCAGGTATAGGACTTGACCTATCAACTGTAGAAATTGCATCTACAACTGTGGCAGCTTCACAAAGTACATGGGATACACTTTTAAATATCATTCCAACAAATCCTGTAGCATCATTATCAAACGGGACTATGCTACAAATCATATTCTTTGCGCTTATGTTTGGAACAGTACTTGCTACTCTTGGTGAAAAAGTAGAAATGATTGCAAAATTTTGTGAGCAGTTTAATGCTATTATGATGCAAATGACTGTTTTCGTTATGAAAATCGCTCCAATTGGGGTGTTTTGCCTTATTGCTAAAACATTTGTAGAGCTTGGATTTGAAGCATTTATCCCAATGCTTAAATATATGGGAAGTGTAATTTTAGTTTTAGCTATTCAATGTTTTATAGTATATATGATTTTATTAAAAGTTTTTGCAAAACAAAATCCTCTTACTTTTTTACGCAAATTTTCTCCTGTAATGGGCTTTGCATTTTCAACTTCAACATCAAATGCTACTATCCCAATGTCTATTGAAACACTTAGCACAAAATTAGGAGTATCAAAACGTATATCATCATTTACTATACCTCTTGGTGCGACTATAAATATGGATGGTACGGCTATTATGCAAGGTGTAGCTGTTATATTCACCGCTCAAGCATTTGGTATCGAACTTGGAATGGCAGAATTATTAACTGTAATCTTTACCGCTACTATGGCATCAATCGGGACAGCTGGCGTGCCTGGCGTAGGTCTTATAACTCTTTCTATGGTATTTGCATCAGTAGGATTACCATTAGAAGGAATTGGTATTATAATGGGTATCGATAGAATTCTAGATATGACTCGTACAGCGGTAAATATTACTGGTGATGCAGTTTGTACAATGATTATTGCACAGCAAGAAGGTGCAATTACAGAATTAGAAGAGATAGAGGAATTAGATGCTATAACAGCATAATAAAGATAGACTGTAGACTACTTAGTTTGCAGTCTATTTTATTGCAAAAAAAAAGAGGCCATTTAACCTCTTTTGTTACTTAATAACATCCTTAACTTCTTTTTGTATCCAATCTAATACAGCAGCTATTACTTGCTCAACATTTTTACTATCGTCATGCAACAAATCATGCATACAATTAGGATAAACTTTAATTGTCTTATTAAATGATGGTATATTTGCTATAACAGCATTACTAGCTTGTAAAGGAATAACATAATCTTTCTCTGCCATTAAAAATAAACATGCTGTTTCATAATTAGGTGCATTATTTTTAGCATAAAGCATACCTTTTCTTAAAAACTGATCAAAAAACCTTGCAGTTGCGTATTTGTTCACCAACTTATCTTCCCTAAACATCCTCTTATAATCTCGCCCTTTAACTGCCACGTTAACGCCACCACGTTTTATTCTAAAAGTAGGGAAGTTTTCACCTAATAGTTGTGAAAAACCTGCTGGGAAATAATTATATACCCTAGGAGGTGCTAATGCTGGTGAAGAGTAAATTTGCCCGCATAAATCTGTAGGGTATTTAAGACCGTATAAAAAAGTAATTAAGCCTCCCATTGAATGTCCATAAGTAAAAATAGGAGTTTTATACTTAGTAAGTTGAGTTACTAAATATTTCATATCTTTTACATAATCAAAGAAATCATCAATATCACCTTTAATACCAGCAGAGCGACCATTGCCTCTATGGTCCATTAAGCACACTCCATACCCGTTAGCAACTAATTGTTGCGCAAATTCAATATATCTACCTGAATGCTCCATAAACCCATGAGATATTATAATAATTGCTTTAGCAGTTTGAGGTATATCTCTTAAATAAAATATCGATAGTTCATTTGCACCTTCAAAATATCCTTCTTTTAAATTCAAGTTATCACCTTCCATATTGGCTTATTATTTTATCAATGTTTCTACTACCTTCGGATTTTGACATAGTAGCAATATCCTTTTCAGGGAGTATATTATATTTTTTACATAAACTTTCTAAATATGCAACTTGTTTTAATGTAATAGGCTCTATTTTAGGTGGCTTAAACTCTATTTTTTGGGGGATAAATAGCTCAGGATTTGTTGCACCAAATTCTTGCTTTAACTTAACAAACAACTCATAGGTAGCATAAGCATCATCATAAGCTCTATGTGCATTTACCAGTCTAATTTTATAAAATTCACATAAATCTCCTAACTTACGACTAGGTAACATATCCAGCACCTTTCTTGATATTACTAACGTGTCCACTAACTCATGATTAAATGCTAATTTTAATCTGTTGGCATGAATTTTAAGTAGTCTATAATCAAAAATATTAATATTATGTCCAACTAACGGACAATTTCTTGTAAACTCAATAAATTTAGGTAAAACTATATCTATTGAATAAGAATACCTCACCATTTCATTAGTAATGCCAGTTATATTAGTAATATTCTGAGAAATAGGAGTAGTGGGTTTAATTAACATATTGAATTTATCTTTAAGCACACCTTCTTCTATATAGACGGCTCCAATTTCAATAATTTCATCTTCACTCAATTTAACCCCTGTTGATTCTATATCTACTACGATATATTTATCCATATATACACCTCTTTACTCATGTTGAAATACTACTATTCCTACTAGCATAATCCCTATACCTAATAAACTTGACCACTTAAAATCAGTTTTCTCCATTCCAAATAAGCCAAATATTTGTATTATATAGGATGCTATAATTTGTGTGAATAGTATTATCATAGTTGCCTTTGCAGGACCCATTTTTGTTATTGCTACTATTACAGTATACACTATTCCAACGCCTAACACCCCACCTAATAAATATAACTTATTTATAGACTTTAGTCCTGCCACATTCGTATCTCTAACACAAAATAATATTATAGTAGATACTAAAAAACCAACTCCATGAGTTAACGTATTTGTACACCATGCTCCGGCTGCTTCTTTTAGATTAGTATTAAATACACTCTGTAGACTTATCATCAATCCTGATAACATTGCAATTATGCCAGCTCCAGCCATATTAATCCTCCTAGTTAATCATATTAAGTTTAGTGTGAACGCGTTTTTAAATTTTTATACAAAAAAGTGATTATACATATACATAAGATAGATTTTGACAAATAAAAAAAGCGAAAGTATATGCTTCCGCTTTTTTACTAAGACTTATGATACTTGCATCTCAAGTCTTAATCTATCTGCAATTAACGCAATAAATTCTGAATTAGTAGGTTTACCCTTACCGTTGTTAACTGTATATCCGAATAATTTATCTATAGTATCCATCTTACCGCGACTCCACGCTACTTCGATTGCATGACGAATTGCACGCTCAACACGACTAGGCGTGGTATTATATCTTTTTGCAATAGATGGATATAATTGTTTAGTAATTGAATTTAAAATGTCCATGTCATTAATGGCCATAATAATTGCATCACGTAAATACTGATACCCTTTAATATGTGCTGGTATACCAATTTCATGAATTACACTAGTTACTTCTGTTTCTAAAGTATGTTTGGTAACTACTGGTTTTGGTTGTGTAGGAACAGCTTCCTTATGCATAATATTTTGTGTAGCTGGCATTTTAAATGTATCTTGAGTATTAATTAATTGTCTAATACGTACGCTTAATGCATCCATATCAAATGGCTTAATAATATAATACTCTGCACCTAAAGCTAGTGCTCTACCAGTAATTTTATCTTGACCAACTGCTGATAGCATAATAATTACTGGCTTTTTGCTCATAGGAGCTTCTCTAAGTTTTTCCAGCACACTAATCCCATCTAAGTTAGGCATAATAACATCTAAGATTAGCACATCAGGTTCTACATCAATGACTACTGAACATGCTTCATTACCATCATTAGCCACGCCTACAACTTCCATATCCACTTGTTTATTAAGGAATTCCCTTAATATTTCTACCATATCTCTACTGTCATCTGCTATAACTACTCTAATTTTGTGATTCAATTTAATTTCCCCCTAACAATTTTTGCTCTTTTTTACATTTATCTATTCTTATTATACTTTATTAACCAAAATAAATCAATCCATTTTTTGTAATTTTTTTGCAAATATATAACTATTTCTATATTTGTTCTTAAAAAGCGTTTTATTATTCTATATAACGCTCCAATCAATCGGGGTTTGACCTGTATCTACTAATATTTTATTAGCAGCTTCAAAATGCCCACACCCTAAAAAACCTTTATTTGCTGATAACGGACTTGGATGAGTCGTCTTTAAAATATAATGAATTGGGTTTGTAATTAAATTTGCTTTTGATATAGCAAATTTACCCCACAACATAAATACAACAGGTGTAGTTTTTTGATTAACAGCACGTATTAATTCATCAGTGAAAATTTCCCAACCTTTTTTTTGATGCGAAGCAGCTGTGTTAGCTCTTACTGTTAAAACTGCATTTAACAATAATACTCCTTGTGTAGCCCAACATTCTAAATTGCCATGGCTTGGTATCGACTGTTTATACGTACGATTTATTTCCTTATAAATATTTTTTAAAGACGGGGGTACAGGTACTCCTCTTTGTACAGAAAACGCTAATCCATGTGCCTGATTTACACCATGATAAGGGTCTTGACCTAAGATAACGATTTTTACATTATCTAAAGGTGTAAGCTCTAGGGCAGTTAAAAGCTTGTCCTTAGGTGGATAAACTTGTGCAGTTGCATACTCATGATTTACAAATTCCCATAAGTCATGATAGTACTGCTTTGTTTTTTCTTTTTCTATAATTTCAATCCATTTATTATCCAACATAACTCTCCTTAATTATTATACCATTAATTGAATTATTATTCTACTACAAGAAAATATTAACAAGTACAAGTATCATCTAACCCCTTGAACCGTTAAAGTATCTAAGGTTGAGACTATACTATAAACTTTAAAATAATCATAATAGTAAAAATTACCAAGGAAAAAAATACCAATATAACCCCTATTATATGTCATTATGCCAAAGCATATGCCAAAATTTTTTATATTTTAAACGAAAAACCTTCACCCATAACTTCATGTAAATCTTGCACGCTTACAAATGCAATTTCATCTATTTCTTTTATATATGTTCTAATTTTTAAAAACTCTCGTCTATCTAGCGCAGTAGTAATTACTGTTTTTGGATTTAAACTATACGCGCCTTTTGCTTCATATAATGTAGCTCCTCGACTTAACGTATGAAGAATAAAGTTCTGTATTTTTTCACACTTCTCTTCAGTGGACGGAATTATCATGACATACTTTTCTACAGTAATACCAGAAATAAAATAATCAATTAAAACGCTTGTTAAAAGAACTCCAAGAGCGGCATACAATCCTTTTTCTACTCCGAATACACTAAGCGCCATTAATACCACAGTCATATCTGCTAAAATTAAACTTACTCCAATTTTTAAATTCGTAAATTTAGATATAATTTTTGCAATAATATCTGTACCACCCGAGGACCCTTCTTGTATAAATATTGTTGCTTGTCCACAAGACATAATTAAACAACCGAAAATTAATAAAATTAACGGATCATCGCTTAACACAGGTGCCACTGGAGTTATAAACTCACAAATACTCATTATAATAACAATTGACAAACTAGAGGTAATACTTTTCATACCAAAACTTCTACCTAATGTTAAAAATCCTATTAAAAACATTATCATATCTAATACAAAAACTATAACACTAATTGGTACCATAGGTATTAACTCTTTTACCACTATAGATAAACCACTAACTCCTCCACCAGCAAGCTGAGCTGGTGCCCAAAAATAATACAATCCTACTGCAATTAATGCTGAACCAAATAATATCTTTAAATATCCTTTTGCCTTATCCATTTTACTTTCCTTTCTGAGTCATATTTTAGTTTTTGTCACATAAGCTTAATAGTAATTAAATTCATAGGGGGAAATTATGAATAATATTGGTAGTGTTAAACATGTTTTTGCTAGTAGCAACACATGTAACGGTTTTATTTCTTTAGGTGACTTATTTATTACTCAAGATAATACTAGAAAAATTTACCTCCTTAAAGGTGTATCGGATACCGCTAAATCTAATCTAATGAAGCGAATTGGTCAGAGCCTTATTGATGATGGTATTGATGTCGAATATCACCATTGTTGCTTGGAGCCAAGTATAATTAAGTGTTTATACATACCATGTATCGAAATGCTGATTATCAATACAACTTTGCCAGACCCCATACTTCCTACAGTTATTAACTTAGATGAGTATTTAGATCATGACAAACTTATTTCTAATAAAGAAGCTATTATTGCTTGTAACGATATTGTAACTCGCTGTTTCCAAAAATCTCAGTTTTATTTACAAGGAGCAGGGGCATTATATAAAACATATGTCTATACGACTGAACCAAGTATTAATGAAGTTGCCAAACTGCAATATGAAAACTTCATTATAAGAAATATTTCTCAAATAGTAGCTGATAACAAAACGATAGGTAAGACGCGTACTTTATTTAGTTACGCCATTACAAGTGAAGGTATAATTGATAATGTTCATACGATTATTGGAAAAACTAAGAACATATATTTAATTAAAGAAAATTTAACTTGTAATTCTAAACAACTGATGAATAGACTTAAAAATCTATTTATAGAACGTGGTCATACTATTGAATGTTATATGTCGCCAATTGATACAACTAAGATTGAAGACATTATCGTTCCTACTCTTAGTCTAGCCTTTACTGCAAGTAATCCATTTAGAAAACCTAAAATATTTCCAACTGATATATATGATTTTACTAATTGTATAAATCATGAGATATTAGAAACTGTGGAGCTTGGGGCCGAGAAGGATTTTAAACTAATGCAAATTTTACTGGATAAATCATATTCAGCTCTTTCTAACACAAAGCGTCATAAAGAAACTTTAGATAGTTATTATACTAATGCGATAGATTTTTCTAAAGTGGACGAAGTGTATGAGAACATTTATAACAAAATAAAAATGCTTTGTAATGCTGCCATCAGATGAAGGTAGCATTTTTTCCTTATTATAGTGTTACATTTTATAGGAGTTTTATACAAGCTGACTAAAAAATAATATATTATTGTTATAGATTACACTTGAAAAATAATAAAAAATATGATTAAATAATAATTATTAGTTAATAAGGGAGGAAGGGTTAATATGTTAGCAACTGCAGAAATTCTTAAAGAAAAAAAACTAAAAGTTACTCCACAACGGCTTGCTATCTTTTATCATTTATGTAATACTAAAGCTCATCCGAGTGCTGAAACAATCTACCTAAACATGCTAGAACTCCATCCTACTATGAGTTTAGCGACTGTTTACAAGACTCTAGATGCTTTAGTAAAAGCAAAACTTATACAGCAGATTAATGTTGGAGAAGATGTTTATAGATATGATGCAAATACTGATACACACCCTCATATTATTTGTATTGATTGTTGCGTAGTGAAAGATTTAGAATTATCTTTAATCCCGTCTGATACTCGTGATAAAGTAGAAGAAGCGACGGGTTTCCAAATCATTTCCGAGCAATTATTTTTATATGGATTATGCCCAGATTGTCAAGCTAAATCAGTAGTCAATAATTAATTGTAGTAGCTAACAGTTAACTTTCCCTGTTAGCTACTTTTTTTATAAAGCCTGATTTCTTATCTTTCTTTATTAATAATCGGACTATCTAATATATTTGCTATCCCACTACGAGCTAAATCCATTTTTAGTTCATTAATGTTACTAATAATAGTCTCGTATATTTGTGGCTCTGGAATGTATTGAACATTTTGCTCCAATACATTCAAAGAATTCTTAATATAGTTTTCTACATCCTCTAAAGTTCTAAGACTAACTAGTTCTTCAGAGTGAAGTAAATCTTGAGTTTTTAAATGCTCATTATGAGCTAGTTCTAAACAATTTTTTATAATTAGCTCATAATCAGTATTCTTATATACTCTAGTACTTAAAATTTGTAAAAACCATTCTGTTTTTTCTTCAGATGCAACAATCCGTTCGAGAAAGGCTACTAAACCAGTACCAGCACGAGGAATATTTTCACATATGCCATTCCAAGATTGATTTAATATTTCTTGTGAAGTAGATTTATCTAATATATGATTTACAAGGTATTTCACCATTGGAGGCAAAAGTTGTTTATGTAAATATGTATCATAAATAAATCGCTCTTCTAATTGGTTATCTAGTAACTTATCTAAATAAAATGTTAATTGCTCCTGGTCTAGATTATCTAATTCTAGTAGGCCTAACGTAATAGCTTCATACATTTTAAACTTATAATAAGTATCCAATTTGTCATCTACTAATGGCTTTTTTCTAAATGCCCAATTTTCTAATTCTCCAATGTTACCATTTATTTTTTTTAGCTCTTGTGCAAATTGGTCTAATGATTTTTCAAAATTTTCTATGTTTTCTATATTTTCCATGATAGATGCACCCTTTCAGTTTATTTAGCTAGGAAGGAGTAAATCTCCCTCCATTATCAGTACTAAAAATTTACTTTAATTTTTTTGATACAAATCTTTCAATTCTAGTCAAAGCCTCTTTTAATTCTTCTATTGAATATGCATAAGAACATCTAATATATCCTTCTCCAGACCTTCCAAAAGCATTACCTGGAATTACTGCCACTTTTTCTTCATTAAGCAGCTCTTCACAAAACTGTTCACTAGTCATATTAGTTTCTTTTATGGAAGGAAAAACATAAAAGGCTCCATGTGGTTCAAAACAAGAAAGTCCCATTTTTCTAAAACCATTTATCATAAGCTTTCGTCGTGCATCGTAAGATTTACGCATTTCTTCTACATCATAGTCACCATTTTTCATAGCTGAAATAGCGCCGTATTGGCTTGTAGTTGGAGCACACATTAGAGCATATTGATGCATTTTAGTCATAGCTGCAATTAATTCAATGGGTCCAAGGGCATAACCCAATCTCCAACCTGTCATAGCGTAAGCTTTTGAAAAACCACTAAGAATTATTGTACGTTCATACATTCCTTCTATAGAGGCAATTGACACATGTTCTGTACCATATGTTAATTCAGCATAAATCTCATCTGATAATACAAGTAAATCATGTTTTATTATTATTTTGGCTATTTCCTCAAGTTCTGACTTTTCCATTATAGCACCAGTTGGATTGTTTGGATAAGGAAGTATAAGTAATTTTGACTTTGGCGTAATTACTTCTTCTAATTGCTTAGCAGTTAATTTAAAGTTATTCTCTGCAAAAGTTTCAATAGGGACTGGCACACCACCTGCAAATACTGTACAAGGCATATATGCTACAAAGGATGGCTCTGGAATTAGAACTTCTTCACCACCATCTAGTAGCACTCTTAAGGATATATCTATACCTTCACTACCCCCTACTGTTACTAAGGCTTGGTTAGTTGGGTCATATGTTAAGTTAAATCTTCTTTGCATATAGTTACAAATCTCTTGGCGTAAAGCTAATAGACCAGCATTTGCAGTATATATTGTTTTACCTTGTTCCAATGAATAAATAGCTTCCTCTCTTATATGCCAAGGTGTATCAAAATCCGGTTCGCCAACGCCTAGCGAAATTACGTCTTCCATTTCATTTACTATATCAAAAAATCTCCTTATTCCTGACGGAGGCATATCACTAACTTTCTTTGCTATTTTATGTGCCATACTCATAAATTAATTACCATCCTTTCTAATACTATGGGCAAACTACTATACGTTCATCTTTTCTAGCTTCCTCAAATATAACCCCATGGTCTTTATATTTTTTTAGCACAAAGTGAGTACCTGTGCTAAGCACTGTATCGAGCGTGGCAAGCCTCTGCCCTACAAACATGGCCACTTCTTTCATGGAGTTTCCCTCCACTATAACCGTTAAATCAAATCCACCTGACATTAGATATACCGCTTTAACTTCCTTAAACATATATATGCGTTTAGCCACTTTATCGAAACCTTCCCCACGCTGAGGTGTTACTTTAACTTCAATTAAAGCTGTCACTAACTCCTGTTCAACTTTATCCCAGTTAATTAATGTTTTATACCCACAAATTATTTGGCTTTCCTCCAACTCATGAATTATTTCTTTTACTTCTTCTTCAGATATATCAGTCATAATAGAAATATCCTGGATAGTATAACGGCTATTTTCTTCTAACAACTCCAAAATACGGTTTTTCATAATATACACTCCTTAATATAATTTAACTGCTATATAATTATGCCACAAACAATTGAATTAGGCAATAAAAAAGTATCATGTCGCCATGATACTTAACCTTTGCTTTTTGGATTAGACAATAAAGCTGCTAAGTAGCCGAAACATATTGCTGCTGCTATACCTCCTGCTGTTGCTTTAAGACCACCTGTCATTATCCCAAATAGGCCTTCGCTTCCAACTTCTTGAATTACTCCCTGTGCTAAACAGTGCCCAAATCCCACAATTGGCACAGTTGCCCCAGCTCCTGCAAATTCTACAATTGGCTCATATAGTCCTACTGCACTTAATACCATACCAGATAGTAAAAATATTACCATAATTCTACCAGTGGTGAGTTTGGTTCTATCTAGTAAAATTTGTCCTAAAACACATATCCCACCACCAACAACAAATGCTTTTGCATAATCAAGAAAATCTATCATATATTCTCCCTTCCGGAAATCTAAAATTTTTATGGAGCCAAGTGAAACCTTTGTATTTTATCACTTATTACTTGTTCAGGTGCACTTATACTAACTGCATGGGCAATACCAGGAATATTTTCACTTTGCTGAGTGGAAACTAAATTCATTAAAGCTCCTGTAGGAACTAGTAACATTTTTTTATATTTACGTTTTAATAACTGTAAGTACCAGTAGCTGCTGAACATTGAAGCACTACAACCACATCCGCTACCACCTGAGTGCGTATCTTGTCTTTCTTGTGCATACATCATAGCACCGCAATCATGCATAACAGGGGATAAATCAACCCCTAATCTATCTGCCATATCAATAGCTATTTCTATACCACAATTACCTAAATCCCCTGTAACAATAGCATCATAATCAGTTGGTTTTTGATTAGTATCTTGTAAATGAGTAAGTATAGTATCAACTGCAGCTGGTGCCATAACTGCACCCATATTCATAACATCCTTAATATCAAAATCTACAATTTTACCTGTAGTAATACTATTAATTGTAGGCCCGGTTCCTTCCTGTTCAATCATAACATAGCCGCAACCAGTTACAGTCCACTGCTGAGTCTGAGTTCTTTGCCCGCCATATTCTAAAGGGAATCTAAACTGCCTCTCAGCGGTACAATAATGGCTACTAGCTCCAGAAATAACCTTTTTAGCAAGGCCGGTACCAACTAATATAGCTCCAAGCCCCATAGCCTCACCCATAGTAGAACAAGCCCCATAAAGCCCGAATAAAGGAATATGAAAATCTTTAACTCCAAGATGAGTTGCATTAATTTGATTTTGTAAATCTCCTGATAATAGATAATCTATCTCAGTAGGTTGAGTATGAGACAACCTTAATAATTGCTTAATAGTATGTTTAATAATAGAACACTCTGCTTTTTCCCAAGATTTCTCCTCATTTATTTCATCGGCAAATCTAGTGTGGAAATATTCACCCATAGGTCCATCAGCTTCTTTTGGGCCTACTGAAGAATGAGTATGAGTGATAATAGGGGGTTTGGAAAATATAACAGTTTGTTTCCCTATATGCTGTGCCATCTTGCACCTCCGTTAAAAAATATAATAAAGCACTCCAACTATTACACTTCCTATAGTTCCAAATACAATTACAGGGCCTGCAATACTGAACAATTTTGCACCCATACCATATACGAAACCTTCCTTTTTATATTCCATAGCAGCACTAACCATTGAGTTAGCAAAACCGGTAATAGGAATTATGCTACCTGCTCCTGCGTAGTTACCTATTTTATCATAAATGTTAAGCGCTGTAAGAACAGATGCTATAAAAATTAATGTGATAGTGGTAGCACTAGATGCTTGAGTTTGATTAAGTCCAAGATAGTAGTAATAATTACTAAACGCCTGTCCTATGCAACAAATTGTTCCACCTACCCAAAAAGCTCTAAAAATATTTTTAAATACAAAATTCTTTGGAGAATGTTTTTTTACAATATCATCGTATTGGTCTTTTAATATATTTACGTTTTGCATGTTTTTTCCTCCTAACTTATATATTAATAAATCCAGGATATAACCAATAATATAACGCTCCAACAAGTTTACCCATAGCAAATGAAAATATAAATAATCGCATTCCCAAGTAAATATGAAGTCGTCGTCCCATGACAGGAAATACATTTACTATTTCAGTTACAGCAGCAGCCAAACACCCGGTAAATATTCCTATACATAATCCAAATATACCTATTACAAACGATGGCAAAGGTATATAAGGATGAAATAGTACAATTATATTTCCAAATATTGTACCCAATATAGCTGCGTTTGTTGCTGCTACACAATGCGTTTCTATATTACTTTTTGTTAATAATCTTGGAATAATACCCATAGCAGTTATAAATGAGGCCATACCTGTTGAAATAACCATACCACTGCTAAGTCCCCAAGTTATACATAATAATCTTGACCACATTATTTTTCACCTTACCTAATCTGTACTCTCTCCTGAATCTCTTCTAATATTAGTTAAAGCGTCTATAAGAGAGTTTTCAATAGAATCTTTATACTTGTCAATTTCAATTTCAATAGGAGTTGGGTCTTCAGTAATTTTTTTGTTACCCAAATGATTAAAGAATACAATAACCCCAATGGGCATACCTATCGCATAAGGAATTGTTATCCATAGTGGATTAGTATCTACTTGCCCTGTAAAAACTTTATTTAGGGCAGTTAATGTTTTAGTAAATGAAGTATCGATTTGGTAAGCCATAATAGCTATTGTTGAACCTGCAAATATTATTGCTGCTACTACACCTACTTTTATCAATTCAACAAACTTATTTTTTTTCATGGGAGTAGGAGAATATTGAATTAGAGCATCAGCTTCTCCAATCGGAGTAATTTGTGCATCTGGAAAGGCCTCTTGCACAACTCGTAAAATATCCGTAATACTTACTAAGTAATTTCCAGGTTTTTTTTCTTCAAACTTAAGTACAACTAATTCTTGGACTTTTTTTGCCATTTCATCATCTAGGGTGATTATTTCTGCTAAATCTTTAATTGTCACAACATCTTTTTGAACTATGCTTGATTTTTTAAATACTTTAATATATATCGCCATGGTACCTCCTTAAACAAGTATATTTGTTAGTATTTCATTATTTGTTTAATCTATGCATAAAGAAAAGATACTTTTTTAATATAATTTCCAATTTAATATTTATTTTCTGAATTATATAAGTTATAATATTAACAGATAGGGACATACTATCTATTATAAAAAACTTTTTTGGAGGTAATGCAAATGTTAGTTTCAGCAACAGAGATGTTAAAAAAGGCTAAAGCAGGTAAGTATGCAGTAGGGCAATTCAATATTAATAATTTAGAGTGGGCTAAAGCAGTTCTGCTTACAGCACAAGAAAATAATTCTCCTGTAATCTTAGGCGTATCAGAAGGTGCGGGAAAATATATGGGTGGTTTTAATACAGTTATGGGTATGGTAAACGGTTTAATTAAAGACCAAAATATCACTGTGCCAGTAGCAGTTCATTTGGACCATGGGAGTTATGATGGTGCAAAAAATGCCCTTGCAGCTGGGTTTTCTTCAGTTATGTTTGATGGTTCTCACTATCCAATTGATGAAAATATAGCAAAAACTAAAGAACTTGTAGAGTTGGCTCACTCACAAGGCAAATCTATCGAGGCAGAAGTTGGTTCAATCGGTGGAGAAGAAGATGGCGTTGTAGGTAAAGGTGAAGTTGCAGATCCACAAGAATGTAAATTAATTGCAGATTTAGGCGTGGATATGTTAGCGGCTGGTATTGGGAATATTCATGGTTCATATCCAGAGAATTGGCCTGGTCTAGAATTTGGTGCATTAGATGATATTCAAAAATTAACTGGTGACATGCCTCTTGTTCTTCATGGTGGAACAGGTATCCCAGAAGATATGATTCAAAAAGCTATTTCATTAGGCGTTTCTAAAATCAATGTAAATACAGAGTGTCAACTTACTTTTGCAGCTGCTACTCGTAAATATATTGAAGAAGGAAAAGATCAACAAGGTAAAGGTTTTGACCCTCGTAAATTATTAGCACCAGGGTTCCAAGCTATTAAGGATACTGTTAAAGAAAAAATGGAACTATTTGGTTCAGTAGGCAAAGCTTAATATGAAAAGGGGCTAACTTCTTATGTATTATAAGATGTTAGCCCTTTGTTGTTAATTATCATATGGTTTTATTGTGGCTAAAACGTCCTCTTTATTAGCCCATACATCCCCTATCACTGCCCTAGGAATAAAATTTATTATACCATCACTTTCACTAATTTTTGGAATAGTACTTAATTGTTTTTTTCCAAACCATTTAGTAACTTCATGAGTATATTCAAATAGTACATCTCCTTTTTTTACACAAGTACCATCTTTAACTAAACTATTATGAACTAATACATCATTAACGTCAAGAAATTTAGAAGCATCTTGAGGTTGTACTCGAATAGTAGCAGGTGATAATACATAGCAAACATCAAAAACACCTATAGTTCCGTTTGTATTAGTAGATAAAATTGTACGTAAATGTTCTTTAGTTTCGTCATTAAACGGCGCTTCATCTAATTTTTCTGACTCCTCGAGCAGCATCTTAGCACAATCTTTAACTGAAATAGTAGTATATTCCATGTCCTCTTCTTCTTCAATTTCGATTAAAGTCATATCTTCTAATAAATAAAAAGCCCCTTCTATACCTATAATAGTGCCATTTGGTATTTCTTTATTATAAGCATACCATAATAACACCGGTATTAATGGCCCTAAAGTCAGTCCTTGCGCCTGATTAAAGCGGTGCTGTACTTTATATAAATATTCATATATAATAGGCATGTCATAAATGATTTTTAGTTGACTACCCTTAAAATTATTATAGTGTAATGGATAGTTAAGATAATCTATTAGCTCATTTACATCATGATGACAATAAATTTCATAAAAGTCCTTCTTATTAAAACTAAGCGACTTCCATTCTCCGTTATAATAATCATTTATATAAACATTATGCTGACTCACAATCCAAATAATTGTATCCATTATAAAATCCTCCATTGTAAGAAATTCCACGTACTACAATTTATAATTTCCTCTATTTTCCATAGAACGAACTAAATTTACAATTAATTCATGTGTAGGTACTGCTATATTATATCGTTTAGCCGCATTAATTACGGAGCCACTAATTGTATTCACTTCAGTTTTAGCGCATTTGCTTAAATCAACACAGATTGAAGGAATGCCTTCAGGAGTCCCTAGCGCAGTTGCTCTAATCTTTTCATACACTGCTTGTTCGTCAAACTCTAGACCCATTGCCGTTCCTACCTTAATAGTTTCCTTACAAAGCTGTTCTACAATAGTCCAAGCATAAGGGTCGGTAGCAATATGTCCCATTTTAACTTGAAGCAAACCAGTTAATATACTAAGGGAACTATTAATAATTAACTTATTCCAAATTAGTTGTTGGATATTATCATAAATTTTAACGTCAAAACCGACTTGATTAAAGCAATCCTGAATACGTATTAAAATATCATCCTTAATCCCATCAAGCATTCCTATATTGGTAACACCAGCACCTCCATGCCTTACTACGCCTGGCTTAATTACGGTGCCACTATCTTCAGTTGTCCCAATAATAATTTTATTATTCTCTACAAACTTTGATAATACTTCCTCATGCCCAGAGCCATTTTGTAAAGTCATTACATACGTATTAGGGCCTATTAGCGACTTGTTATTTTCTAGAGCAACTTCTGTAGACAATGCCTTTACAAATATAATTACTAATTCTGCCACTCCAAATGTAGAACTGTCTGTAGTGATAACAGGTGTAAACGTTTCATCTATACCATTTTTTGTTAAGGTAATTGTATTTATACTAGGTTCAGCTCTACTTATTAGACGAACCTCATTACATGTGCTAAGGCGTGCTCCATAAATACTTCCCATTGCCCCTGCACCTAAAATTGCAATTTTCATAATATTACTCCTCTAATGTCCAAATATTATTAACTCATCGCCAGCTTGTATAGCATCTTTAAATTCCTGTAAACTCTCAGCAGTAATATCAACAGGGTTATGAAGTACATCTATATCTACAACTACCATAGTGTGTATTGAACTTCGACTACCTCCATCCAATTGGCATGATACAGCAGTAGGCTCATAATACACACTAAATCTTCCAATAGTTGTTTCAATTAGTTCAACTTCTCCTGGATTTTCGTCTGCTGAAATACCGAATAAAGACAATAAACTAGACATGGTTAAATCCTCTACTTCATGTATAAACCATATAACTTGATTTTCACTTGTAATTGTTACTACTCCAACTTGCATACTGTCATCTCCTCAAAAACATTTATAGTATGCGGCAACTAATAGAAATATTACTTTTAATAATCCATAAAATTACTTTGCCACTTTACATATATATGA
Organism: Candidatus Parepulonipiscium sp. PG-Nuni2H_MBin01; assembly: GCA_001994995.1. GTDB lineage: Bacteria > Bacillota > Clostridia > Lachnospirales > Cellulosilyticaceae > Parepulonipiscium > Parepulonipiscium primum. The sequence continues at coordinate 31,542 of MDJM01000003.1, forward strand.
GCATAATCCCAAATATATATGTCCAAGATTTATAATTGTAAAGTATATCCAAGTTTAGAATATAATATGTAATAAGACTTTTATTATGGAGGTTAGATATGTGTTCAATATGTGGTATTCTTGATTTTAAAACGCCTGCAGCAATAGATAGGACTGTAATAGAAAATATGGGTAAAACGATGGTTCATAGAGGACCGGACCAAGATGGACTATTTATTAATGATGTTGTTGCACTTCAACATAACCGTTTATCTATTATGGACCCTAAGAATGGCTTACAACCTATGACTAGAACTTATGAAGGCAAAAGCTACACTATTATTTATAATGGGGAAATTTACAATACACCAGAGCTTAGACTTGATATTTTAAGTAAAGGTATTGTTTTAGAAACAACTTGTGATACTGAAGTTGTGTTATATATGTATATCCTTTATAAAGAAGAGTGTGCATCTAAACTAAATGGAATTTTCGCATTTGCAGTTTATGACACTGATAAAGTATATTTATGCCGCGATAGATTTGGGGTAAAACCATTTTTCTATTCTTTAAAAGATGATAGCTTTATATTTGGCTCAGAAATTAAAGCTTTACTTGCTCACCCAAATGTAGAGCCAGTAATAGATAAAAAAGGCTTATGGCAACTTTTATTCTTATCACCAATGAAACTTTGTGGTACTGGGATTTTCAAAGATGTTCAAGAAATTCCTCCAGCCACTCATGGTTATTTTAATAAAGACGGACTAACATTAGAAAAATATTGGACTCTTAAAGCTAAACCATTTACTGGTACTGCTGAAGATGCCATAGAAGAAACAAAGATTATTCTAACAGATGCCATTAAAACTCAACTAGTATCTGACGTTCCTTTATGTACGTTTTTATCAGGCGGTATCGACAGCTCTATTATAAGCTCCGTAGCATCGCGTGAATACAAACAAAAAGGTGAAATATTATCAACTTTTTCGTTTGAGTATCTAGGTAATAAAGAAAACTTTAAAGATACGTTATTCCAACCAGAAGCGGATGACTTATATGCTCGTTATTTAGCAGATTACCTTGGTACTAACCATACAGTACTAACTGCTACAACGCCAAAAATAATTGAGTATTTAACAGAAGCGACTCGTTCAAGAGATTTGCCTGGTATGGCTGATATAGATAGTTCACTTTTATTCTACTGTAGAGAAGTTAAGAAAACTCACACAGTTGCATTATCTGGTGAATGTGCAGATGAAATATTTGGTGGATATCCTTGGTTCTATCGCCCAGAAATGTTACACAGTGAATTTTATCCTTGGATTTATGACCCATTTAAACGTGTATCATTATTTAAAGAGGGCTTAATAAATTCTAAAGAAGCATATGAATATTTAAGTGCTGAATATCTAAAAGATTTAAGTACATTTGATAGGCTTGATGATGATAGTGAAATAATGCTACAAAGTAGAAAAGCAACTTATCTTTCAACTAGATATTTTATGACATCTCTATTAGAAAGAAAAGATAGAATGAGTATGGCTAGCGGAGTTGAAGTTAGGGTACCATTTTCAGATCATAGAGTGTTAGAATATGTTTACAATGTGCCATGGGAAATTAAATTTGCTGGCGACGTTGAGAAATCCTTACTACGTCAAGCTATGCATGAATACTTACCAGATAAAATCCTTAATCGTAAGAAAAGTCCATATCCAAAAACTCATGACCCAGTTTATGAGCAAAAAGTAATAGCGATATTAAAAGATAGATTAAATGATAAATCAAGTATATTAAGCGAAATTTTAAACATGACTCAGTTTGAAGATTTTCTTGCTTCATCAAATCAAACTTGGTTCGGACAATTAATGTCCCGTCCTCAATTAGTATCATGGTTAATCCAGCTTGATTATTGGTTTACTGAGTTAAATGTAACAATAGAGTAGTTATTTATAGAAGAGAGGGCTATTAATACCCTCTTTTTTTATTGGAAAAATATTACTATACTTATATAAAAACATAATAAATGAATAAAAGTGTTTGTATAAAATGTATAAAATTTAAAAATCTATATATTAATTTTTCGTATATACAGGGAAATATTACTAAATTTAAATAAAACTTTAAAAAATTAGTAAAGTAGTGCAATAAAACGCCTTTTATAAATCGGCTTATTATACATATACACAATAGACAATTTATTAAAATAATTATATAATTGATATGATAAGGTTTATAAAGAACTTATTTTGTAAGAGAAAATTATTTTCTAGTTCTCTAAAAGCATAAAACATGAAGGGGGAATTATTCATGAGGTTGATACCAGTAACTGCATTAAAAGAAGACACTAAAATCGCATTAGATATTCTAGATGAAAATGCTAAAATATTACTACAGAAGGGAACGGTCGTAAATAAAGATGACATTAAGAATTTAAAAAACAATAAAATAGCATCGGTATATGCTGTTGATGACTATTGTTTCAATGATAGGTTTACTTATACCTCTCAACCATCCAATATATTACGTAAAGTTGTAGTATTAAAGAAAGTAGCTAAAATGGCTGCGCAAGGAACTGCCACAAAAGAGATTTTACTTGAGGCAATTGAAACGGTAAATACTATTGTAACTGTGTTACAAGATCAAAAGGTAAACTGGAAAATTGTATACGAACCACGTAAAATCCTTTCAAATGATTTTGAAGAAAAAACTATTTATATTGCTATGATGAGTGCTTTATTTGCTCTTAAGCTTGGATTTAGTAAAAGAGAGGCTTCGGCTATTTGTTTAGGCGCTTTACTTAAAGATATAGCCCTTGTCAACGCTACTACTGGATGGGCTGATGATAAAAATAATACTCAGCATCCACTTAAAGGATATAATTACTTAAAAGACCAATACCATTTACCAGAAGATATTTTAAATATTGTACTTCACCATGAAGAGTATTATGATGGTACAGGTTATCCTAACAATTTAAAAGGCGAGGCAATTTGTGCTGGTGCTAGAATTATTTCTATAGTTGATATGTATTATCGCATTAAAACCACTACTAATAATTATTGCTCCACTTTAGAAATTGACTTTATTAAGCGTATGTCACAACTAGACCCTAACTATTTAGACATATTCTTAAGCAGTGTCGACATTTATGACCCAGATACATTAGTCGAGCTGACTAATGGCGGTATTGCGGTTGTAAATAATACTCCACCATTAAACCCGTTCCAACCAGAAGTTACGGTTATTAAGAGCGAGACTCATTTTACTGGAGAAGTATTAAACTTAGCTAAAATCTTTGATTTAAACATTAAGAGAATAGTTTATTATGTAGAATAAAAAGAGAGCCCTTAATGGGGCTTCTTTTTTTTATAGCAAAGATACTAACTGCTTATCTTTCATACTTTGTAGTGCAAACATTACGCCTAGCCTAGCATGGTAGTGTGTTAAACCACCTTGAAAAAATACTGTATAAGGTGGTTTTATAGGAGCATCAGCACTCAATTCTATAGAAGAACCTTGTATAAATGTTCCTGCCGCCATTATAACATCAGCATCATAACCTGGCATATTCCAAGGCTTGGGTATAACAAAACTATCTACAGGTGCAGCTTTTTGGATACCCTCACAAAATGCAATTACGTTTTCAGCAGTTTTCATATCTATAGCTTGAATTATATCATGTCTTGACTGTGTTGATTGAGGTTGCACATCAAAGCCCAAGTTTTCAAATACTGCAGAAGCAAGTATAGCTCCTTTAAGGGCATTTGCAACAGTTTCAGGTGCCATAAATAAACCTTGTATAACAGCCTGATTAAGCCCTAATGTAGCCCCCACTTCTTTCCCCAAACCAGGGGCAGTAAGTCTCATTGCACATTTTTCCACCAACTCATGTTTCCCTGCTATATATCCTCCTGTTGGAGCAAGCCCTCCACCTGGATTTTTTATAAGTGAACCTACAACTAAATCTGCACCCACCTCACAAGGTTCAGTAGTTTCTACAAATTCGCCGTAGCAATTATCTACCATACAAATAATATTTGGATTAACATTTTTAATACAATCTATAAGCTCTTTAATTTGCGATATTGATAAACTTGGGCGGTAACTATATCCTTTAGACCGCTGAATAAGCACTACTTTAGTTCTTTCGTTTATAGAATTTATAATACCCTCATAATCAAATGAAAAGTCTGGCAATAAATCTACCTGATTATATGTGATTCCAAACTCTTGTAGACTGCCACAAGCTGGCACAATTCCTATCACTGAATCTAAAGTATCATATGGTTTACCTACTACAGATAGTAACTCATCATTAGGGCGCAGTAAGCCGAATAATGCTACAGTAAGCGCATGAGTCCCTGACATTAATTGCGGTCTAACTAGTGCATCTTCTGTCCTAAACACATCAGCATAAATCTTTTCAACCACTTCCCTCCCTAAATCATTATAACCATAACCGCTAGTAGCTGCAAAATGTATATCACTGAGTTGATTTTTTTGCATAGCTGCTAGGACTTTAGCACCATTAATTTGACTAATTTTATCTATATTATCGTAACTCTCTTCTTTTAATGTATTTTCAATTTCTTCACAAAATTGTTTAACTTGTTCGTCTATCATTTAATTTTCTCCTTAAAAAAGCTGCACCATAAGGTGCAGCTAAATTTCCATAATAATAGGAAGTACCATAGGACTACGCTTTGTTTTCTGCCATACAAAATCTCTAAGGTCATCTTTTACAATAGTTTTAATCTGCATCCAATCAGTGATACTTTCACGTTCACACCTATCCAATGCTTTTCTAACTATACTTCTAGCCTGGTCCATAAGGTCTTCCGCTTCTCTTACATATACAAATCCTCTTGAAATAATATCAGGTCCAGCAACCGCTTGCCCTGCACCATCTAATGTCATAACCGCAATTAATAAACCATCTTGAGATAGATGTTTACGGTCACGAAGTACAATGTTTCCAACATCTCCAACACCTAATCCATCTACTAACACCTGTCCTGATGGTACTGTACCTACTATTTTACAAGCATTACGCCCTAACTCTAACACATCACCTATAGACATAATCGTAATATTTTCTTTAGGCATACCCATGCTAACTGCAAGTTCGGCATGTTTTTGTAAATGTCTATACTCTCCATGAACAGGTATAAAGTATTTAGGTTTTATTAAAGTATGAATTAGTTTTAATTCTTCTTGAGCCGCATGTCCGGATACATGAGTATCATCCTTAATCACAACAGCTCCTTTTTGTGCTAAATCATTAATAACAGTCGAAACTGTTTTTTCATTACCAGGGATAGGGGTTGCACTAAGAATTACAACATCACCTGGCTTAATTTCAACTTGTTTATGCTCCGATTTAGACATTCTAGATAATGCTGCCATAGGTTCACCTTGGCTACCTGTCATAATAATCACTACTTGTTCATCAGTATAACGTTTTAGTTCATTAACATCAATCAAGGTATTTTTAGGAATATCCAAATATCCAAGCTCACTAGCAATTTTAACTACACTTACCATACTACGTCCCATAACAGAGACCTTTCTATTGGCCTCAGCTGCTGCATTTATAATTTGTTGAACTCTATCTACATTAGAAGCAAAAGTTGCAACCATTATACGTTTGTCCTTATAGGTAGTGAAAATTGACGTTAACGTGGAGCCAACCATACGTTCAGATTGCGTATAGCCCGGTCTTTCAGAATTAGTGCTATCTGCCATTAAAGCTAGCACACCTTTTTTGCCAAGTTCCGCTAATCTGTGTAAATCAACAGGTGCTCCCTGAATAGGCGTATAGTCGATTTTAAAGTCCCCCGTATGCACAATCGTTCCAACAGGCGTCCATATTGATAACATAACCGAATCAGCAATACTATGATTAGAAGTAATAAATTCTACCTTAAAGCTATTACCCAGTTTAATCGTATCTCCTTGACTTACAGGATGTCTAGTTGTTGTATTCATAAGATTGTGTTCACGAAGTTTATTCTCAACAAGCCCCATAGTAAGACGAGTGCCATATACCGGAACATTAATATCTCTTAGTATATACGGTAATCCTCCTATATGGTCTTCATGACCATGCGTAATTACAATGCCTTTAATTTTTTCAAGGTTTTTCATAAGATAAGTTACATCTGGAATAACTAAGTCAATTCCTAACATTTCATCACCTGGAAATGCTAAACCACAGTCGATAATAACAATATCCTCATCGTACTCGAAAACAGTCATGTTTTTTCCAATTTCGCCAAGTCCTCCGAGTGGTATAACTCTTAATTTGCTTTTTGTTTGTCTAGGTTTCAAGCGTCTATTACCTCCTTTATATATTATAGGTACTTGTGGAAATTTTAATTTTCCATGTACCCAACTTACTACCTTAATATTTCTTAATCTATATTTTAAAGTTATATTTACTAAATATTTCTACATTTTTCACATTGGCCATAAAAAGTAAGATTATGATCTAAAACGCGAAAATTATATTTATTCTCAATTTCCCTCTCAACATCTAAAAGCATATCATATTCTACCTCAAATACCTGATTACACTTTTGACATACTAAATGATGGTGGTGGTGAAGTTCATCTGGTGAACTAAGTTCAAATCTACTTACTCCATCATCAAAGTTTAGCTTATCTACTAGCCCCATATTTTCAAATAAAAGCATAGTTCTATAGACTGTAGCTAATCCAATTTCAGGATAAGTTGCCTTTACTAAATTATAAATTTCTTCTGTAGATAAATGTTTACCCTTTTGTTCAAGTAAAATATCAAGCACTGCTCTACGTTGAGTGGTTAGCTTACATCCTTTTTCTTTGAGCTTTTCCTTAAAGGCTACTGCGTTCATATATACCGCCCCTTTTTGATATTAATTATACCCCATATTTAAATGTAAGTCAATTGATAACAATTATTAGTTTATTTCTAACTCATAATCATCATTTTCCATTAAATGTAGTGCAACTTTTTGAAATTCTACATCATCTTCTACTATAGCATAAGTTAAATTCTCTTCTGTATCCATTATCTCTTTTAGAATAACTGCTTCCTCGTCCTCATTTGCTACTAATATATATTTATTGGAATCTATTATAGCGCTATCTATTATTTCAAATAATACTTCTTCGCCATCTTCGCTATAAAAAGTTATCTTCTCCATACTTATACCTTTCTTTCTATTATACATAGTTCTATCTTACACAATTAGAATCTAAATAATTTTGTAAGATAATAACTGCTGCAACTTTATCTATAACCTGTTTACGTTTAGCGCGGCTTACATTAGCATCAATTAACATATGTTCAGCTGCAACTGTAGTAAGTCTTTCATCCCACATATCTACAGGTATTTTTAGTTTATTTTCTAATTTAGTTTTAAATTTTAGTGTTACTTGAGCACGCTCACCTATAGTATCATTCATATTTTTAGGCAAACCTAGTACTATTTTATCTACTTTATATTGATCACAAATTTCTGCTATTCTATTAACAGTGGGTTTAATATTTAGCGGGTCCACTCGCCTTATTATTTCAAGACCTTGAGCAGTTAGGCCTAACGGGTCACTAAGCGCAACACCTGTTGTGTTTGTTCCATAATCCAATCCTAATATACGCATATTTAGTCCTCTATCTAAAAAAGCTGTAGAACTTATATCTACAGCAAAATCTTAAGTTTCTTTGATATAAAATGCAACTAATTCTTCTAATATTTCATCTCTTTCAAGCTTTCTGATTTTTGTTCGAGCACCATTATAGCTTGTAATATATGTGGGATCTCCCGACATAATATACCCAACTATTTGATTAATGGGATTATATCCTTTATCTTTAAGTGCGGTATAAACATCTATCAAAATCTCTCGAGTAGATACCTGTTCAGGGATATCAAAGTGAAATTGCATAGTGTTGTGTAAGTTATTCATCTGAAATTAGCAAGGAGTGAAAATTCCTTGCAACCTCCTTTCTATATAATAAACTGTCTTAGATATATAATAATATAATATAATTTATCTTGCAATACAAAAAGTATGTTTAACTCTTTTAATATTTATAAAAATTATTATTTTATAAGTGTCGCTGATAATACATCTCCGACTCTTTTGTCTATGCTTACTTTATTAATCTTATTAGTCAATATTTCATCTGTTGCTACCTCAACCTTTAAATAATTACTTGTATAGCCCGTACTTATTCCATTTTGCGATGTTTCAAATAACACCTCTACTATTTTACCACATTCTCTGTCCAAAAATGCATATCTAAGTTTAGCTTCAATTTGTGCTAGTCTTTTTACTCTCTCATCTTTTATCTGCGATGATATTTGTTCACTCATTTTACTAGCAATAGTACCCTCACGATTAGAATAAGGGAATATATGGATTTGGGAAAAGCCCACCTTTTGTACAAATTCTAACGTTTCTAAAAATTCTTGTTCAGTTTCACCTGGAAATCCTACTATAATATCTGTAGTAATAGCTATATCAGGCCATAAATTTCTAAGTATCATCACGCTATCGAAATACTGCTGGGTAGTATATCTTCGCTTCATTCTATTTAATACGCTATTAGAACCACTTTGCAATGATAAATGAAAATGCTGACACATCTTTTTTGTAGTGACAAGCATATTTACAAACTCATTTGTTACAACTATAGGTTCAATAGAACTCATTCTTATACGCTCAATTCCGTCAACATTATTTAACTTTGGTAATAATGTATTTAAAGAGACATTACTTAAATCTTTTCCATAAGAGGCAACATGTATACCTGTTAAAACAATTTCTTTAAAATTATTTATTGCCAGTCTACTTGCTTCCTTAATCACGTTGTCTTCTTTTCTACTTCTTATTTTACCCCGAACATAAGGAATAATACAATAAGTACAATAATTATTACAACCTTCTTGGATTTTTAAATAAACTCTAGTATGCTCGCTCATCTGTGAAATGGTAAGTTCTTCAAATTCAGCTATTTCCATTATATTGTCCACATAGTTAGTAATTAATTCGTTATTTGTTCCATGATTAGAAATACTAAAATTTTCCACTATATCAATTAGTTCCTTACGCCTATTAGTTCCTATTACAATATCCACTTCAGTAACTTCATCTTGAATTTTATCAGAAACCGCTTGCGCATAACATCCCATTGCTACTAAAATACTAAACGGATTAATTTTTTTAGTTTTACGTAAAATTTGTCTGCACTTTCTATCACTAAGATGAGTTACTGTACAGGTATTTACAATATAAATATCAGCAATCTCTTTAAATGGCACTACCTCATAACCTCGTTCTTTAAACTGCTCAGCTACAGCTTCTGTATCATATTGGTTTACTTTACATCCAAGCGTATATATACTAACATACTTCGCTCTCCCATATCTATTAAAAAAATCTTCTTTATTTAATGCTAAATTTACGTTCATACATCTTTCCTTTTCTTAAAATCAAAAACACCATATTTTTATATATAGTATACCCAACTTTTAGCTAAATTATTTCTAACTAAAAAATATTATATTAATCTAGTTTTTTATCTATTTAATTAAAGAAGTGGAGGCTTTACTTAATTGTTAAAAAGTGGTATGGTAATGATAAATTAAGGAGGTGCAGTAAATTGAATATTGATTTTTTAGATAGAAAATCCAATGTATCTTTAAACCTTGAAGATTTGTATAGTCGTTTTGGATATTGGAAATATACTATGAATAGATTTGAGTCATATGCGTTTTATATGGAAAATGAAAATTTCTTAAACGATAACCGAGTTATTACACTGCAGGGTTCTAGTGGTAAATTATTAGCTTTAAAACCAGATGTAACGATGAGTATTGTCAAAAACTATAAAATGTTAGGTAAGAGTAAAATATATTATAATGAACCTGTATTCAAGGTACCTCAAGGCGAATCAGAGTTTAAGGAAATTCATCAGGCTGGCATAGAGTATATTGGCAATGTTGATGTATATCAGACTGCTGAAGTTTTAAATTTAGCAATTAAAAGTCTACAAACAATTGGAGAGGACTATCGCCTATGCATTTCTCATGTAGGTATAGTTAATGAAGTGTTAGAGTCACTTAAATTTAGTGTTAGTGAGAAATATCAGGTAATTACGTATTTGCAACAAAAAAATTCACATGACTTAACTAAGTATTTAATGGAATTAGGCCGAGTGGAAGATATAAAAATTTTTGAAATATTATCTAAAGTTGATGGTGACCTAAATGAAGGAATTAATTTCTTAATTGAACAGAATATGTTTAAAGGGTTAGAGTTTTTACGTGAAATTGCAACTATATTATCTGAAATAACTGATTGTAGTAAAATTTCATTGGACTTTTCTCATTTATCTACTACTGAATATTATAATGATTTAGTATTTACTGGATATGTAAAAGGGCTTGCTAATAGTGTGCTATCTGGTGGGAGATATGATAATTTATTAAGCAAAATGGGTGTTAGGGACAAGTCAGCGTTAGGATTTGCCGTTAATCTTAGTGAGGTTAGTAAATTACCTGCTAAAAAAGTTAGCAAGAGGAAAATTGTTCGTTATAATGATACAAAAAAGCCATTGGATATGTTAAAAGAAGCAAATATATGGTTTGAAGAAGGCGAAAGTTTTTGTATTTTACAAGGAGGTTCACAGTGATAGATATAGCACTGCCTAAAGGTCGTTTAGGAGAGAAGGTTTATGAGTTATTTGAAAATATGGGGTACTCAGTAAATGAGTCGCTTAAGACTACCCGAAAACTTGTATTAGAAGATAGTAATAAAGAAGTGAGATTTTTTCTTATAAAACCATCCGATGTAGCTGTTTATGTGGAAAGAGGAGTTGCAGATATAGGTATAGTGGGCAAAGATTCTCTTATCGAATCTGGTGTAGATGTATATGAACTTTTAGACCTTGGAATGGGTAAATGTTCTATGTGCGTATGTTCGCCAATTAACTACGTGGATGATGGCAGAAAAACCCTTAATATAGCTACTAAATACCCAAATATAACAAGAGACTATTATATAAACCGTGATATTGATATTATAAAACTAAATGGTTCCATTGAACTTGCGCCTTTACTAGGCCTATCCCATGTAATTGTGGATATAGTGGAAACAGGAGGAACACTTAGAGAAAATAATCTTAAAGTAGATGCTAAAATTATGGAGCTTAGTGCACGTGTAATTGCTTCAAAAAGTAGATATAATTTTAATAAAGCAGCTATAGATAATTTAATTAATTTGATGGACACGCGCACTATTTAAGGGAGTATTTAATATGATAAAAATAATAACTCAACATGTAGCAATACCAAAAATAGAAAATGATATTTCGGACGAAATTGAACAGGCTGTAAAAGAGATTATAAAGGATGTTAGAAATAGAGGTGATGAAGCACTTATTGAATATGCCAAACGTTTTGATGGAGCGACACTAAGCAAACTTAAAGTTTCAGAAGATGAGATAAAAGAAGCCTATGATCGTATGGATAAAGAATATTTAGAGGTAGTTAAAAGGGCCACTAATAACATAATGGAATTTCATATGCATCAGCGTGATAAAGGCTTTATTACACTTCAACATGGTGCTTTGCTAGGCCAAAAGGTTACGCCAATTGAACGTGTAGGTATATATGTACCTGGAGGGAAAGCTGTTTATCCATCCACTGTGCTTATGAATGTAATACCAGCTAAAATCGCTGAGTGCCCTTATATTAGTGTTGTAACTCCGCCTAGAGCTGATGGGACTATTGCAGATGAAATATTAGCTTGCTGTTATCTATTAGGTGTAAGTGCTGTTTATAAAATAGGTGGTGCTGGGGCAATTGCTGCATTAGCTTATGGTACGCAATCTGTAGAGCCTGTATATAAAATAACTGGACCTGGAAATGCTTATGTAGCTGCAGCCAAAAAACAAGTTTTTGGTACTGTTGGTATAGATATGATAGCAGGACCTTCAGAAATATTAATTATCGCTGATAACTATGCTAATCCAGCAGTTGTAGCTGCAGATTTATTATCTCAAGCCGAACATGATGCTATGGCTAGATGTATTTTAGCAACAACCAGCGAAAAGTTAGCTAATGCAGTAAAAGAAGAGATTGAAGTCCAAATTAGAGAGTTACCAAAACACGATATTTGTAGAGCATCGATAGATAATAATGGCCTTATTGTAATATGTGATAAGATAGAAGATTGTTTTGATATTTCTAATGAATTAGCACCAGAACATTTAGAAATTATGTTACCTGACCCAGTATCATTTTTACCTAAAGTAAAAAGTGCGGGAAGTATATTTTTAGGAGAGTATACACCAGAAGCAATTGGAGATTATTATGCTGGAGTTAATCATACTTTACCTACTAATGCAACATCAAAATTTTCTTCTGCTTTATCTGTAGAAACTTTTCTTAAAAAATCTACTTTCGTTTGCTATAATGAAGATGCGTTAAAAGCATCTAAAGATGATGTAGTTCTTTTTGCTACTCACGAAGGACTTGTAGCTCATGCAAAGAGTGTGTTAAGTAGAATAGAGGAATAGATATGAGTAAATATTTAGCGTCGCGATTATCAAATTTAGTAGCATATACTCCAGGCGAACAACCTGATAAAGATAAATATATTAAATTAAATACAAATGAAAATCCTTATCCCCCAGCTAAGGAAGTCACTGATGTGTTAACTGAGGTAGCACCTAATTTGCATTTATATTGTGACCCTGCTTGTAAAGCTCTTACGGAAGCATTCTGTAATTATTACTCTATTAATAAGGAAGAAACTCTATTTGCAAATGGTTCAGATGAGATACTAGCACTGTGTTATATGACATTTTGCGAGCAGAGTGTTGCATTTCCAAGTATTTCTTATGGATTTTATGAAGTATATAGTGATTTATTTTGTCTAGACGCATATAAAATTCCCCTTACTGCAGATTTTAGAGTGGATAAGAACGACTATTTCAATTTAGATAAAACCATTATAATTGCAAATCCAAATGCACCAACTGGATTAACTATAAGTTTATCTGATATAGAAGACATTCTTAATACTAATAAAGATAATGTAGTAATAATTGATGAGGCCTATGCTGACTTTTGTGACGTAAGTTGTAAAGAACTAGTTAAAGCTTATGATAATTTAGTTGTAGTAGGGACTTTTTCTAAATCAAGAAATCTAGCAGGCGCACGCTTAGGTTATGCAATAGCTTGCGAAGCTCTAATTGAAGATTTAAAACGAGTTAAAAATTCATTTAATCCTTACAATGTAAATATGTTAACTCAAGCTTTAGGAACTGCTTCTATTAAACAAGATGAGTATTTTAAAAACTGTATATCTAAAGTTATAACAGAACGGAATAACTTTATTAGACAACTAGATAAATTAGGTTTTAGTACATTAACATCTGGAGCAAACTTTGTATTTACTACACATTGTAAGTTTAGTGGAGAGGAATTATATAATAAATTAAGAGATAGAAAAATTTTAGTTAGGCATTTTAATAAGGAGTCAATAAATAATTTCGTACGAATTACAATTGGTACGCCTGAACAAATGAAACAGGTAAGTAAAGCTTTAGAGGAAATTATATTATGAGAATAGCAAAGTTAAATAGAAAAACTAATGAAACGGATATATCACTAACTTTAAACTTAGATGGGACAGGCAGCAGTAGTATTAACACTGATTGTGGATTTTTAAACCATATGCTGATATTACTAGCAGCTCACTCTAAAATGGATTTGGAAATAACTTGTGTAGGTGATAGCGATGTGGATTATCATCATACAGTAGAGGATATTGGAATTAGCTTGGGTATAGCTTTAAATCAAGCTTTAGGAGACAAGCGAGGAATTAATAGATATGGAAGTTGTATATTGCCTATGGATGAAGCTTTAATAAATGTAGCACTTGATTTTAGTGGTAGGGCTATGCTTTGTGAAGATATTAATTTACAGACGAATAAAGTAGGCAGTTTTGACACAGAATTATGTAAAGAGTTTATGGTAGCATTTAGTAGAGAGGCTAAACTTACACTTCATATAATGCAACTTAGAGGTGAAAACTCTCATCATATTATAGAAGGAATTTTTAAAGCATTAGCTCGGGCAATTCGTGTAGCTATTACAATTGATAAAGGGTTTGAGGAGCAAATTCCATCTACAAAAGGAGTGATATAATGGTTGCAATTATAGATTACGGTGTAGGGAACTTATTTTCTCTTAATGCCTCCCTTAATAAAATAGGGCAACAAGCATGTATAACGAATGATATAAATGTAATAAATCAGGCTAGTCATATTATATTACCTGGTGTAGGTGCATTTAGCGATGCAGCTAAATTGCTTAGTGCCTCGAATATGGATAAAGTATTAATGAATAACAAAAAGCCTATACTTGGCATTTGCCTTGGTATGCAGTTATTATTTGAGAAAAGCTATGAATTTGGTATAACAGACGGTTTAGGGTTAATACCTGGGGAAATAGTACCTCTTAAAGGTAAGATTCATCAAAAAATACCTCATATGGGTTGGAATAAACTTGATATAACAAATCCGTCACCTATTTTAAACGGGATGCAAGACCAATTTGTATATTTTGTGCATTCCTTTTATGCTAACACAAATAATAAATATATAACTAGTGTAGTTGAGTATGATATTGCAGTAACTGCAACTGTACAGAAAGATAATATATTTGGCTGCCAATTTCATCCAGAGAAATCAGGTGAGGTAGGGCTTAGGCTATTAAAATATTTTTGTGAATATAAGTAATGGAGGCTTCATATGATAGTTTTTCCGGCAATAGATATAAAAGATAATAAAATTGTTAGATTATCGCAAGGTGATTATAGTAATATTACCATATATGGCGAAAATATTGAAGAAACTTTGCAACGATTTTCTGCCGCAGGAGCAAATGGATTGCATATAGTTGATTTAGATGGTGCTAAAGATGGTAAACTTGCAAATCAAGAGGCTATATCCACAATTTTAAAAGCAAATAAATTATTTTCTCAAATAGGTGGGGGTATACGCGATGAGCAAAGAATTAACCACTATTTAGAAATGGGTGTAAACCGTGTAATATTAGGGACTATAGCAGTTCAAAATCCTAAGTTTGTAGAAGAAATGGTTCATAAATATGCTGATAAGATAGTAGTTGGCGTAGATGCTAAAGATAAAATGGTAGCAACACATGGATGGATAGAAAAGTCAACTTTAGAGGCACATGAATTTTGTAGGATGTTAGTAAATATGGGTGTGCAGACTATTATTTACACTGATATATCAAAAGATGGAATGTTAAGTGGCTGTGATATGCGCTCTTATGAAAAGTTAGTACAATATAAAAATCTTAATGTAGTAGCCAGCGGAGGGATTACTTCATTAGAAGAGCTAAAAACATTAAAATCTATAGGATGTAGCGGCGCGATTGTAGGTAAAGCCATTTATGAGGGAAAATTTTCTTTAAAGGATGCGGTTGAGATATGTTAAGCAAAAGAATAATACCATGCCTGGACATACGCAATGGCAGAGTAGTAAAAGGCACAAACTTTGAAGGAGTGCGAGATGTTGACGACCCAGTGGAACTTGCTAGATATTATAATAATGCAGGTGCTGATGAACTTGTATTTTACGATATTACTGCAAGTGTTGAACAACGGGGGTTATTTACAAACATACTAACCAAAGTTGCTAGTGAAATATTTATTCCACTTACAGTGGGTGGCGGGATAAATGAAGTAGAGGATTTTGAACGTGTTTTAAGATGTGGCGCGGATAAGGTATCTGTTAATTCAGGAGCAATTAAAAATAAATATTTAATTAGTAATGCAGCAAAAAAATATGGTAGCCAGTGTATAGTTTTATCCATAGATGCAAAGCGTGTAGATGGTAAATTTAAAGTATGTACAATGGGTGGCCGCACTATAACAGATATTGATTTAATAGAGTGGGCAAAAGAAGGAGAAACTTTAGGAGCTGGTGAAATAGTACTAAATAGCATTGATACAGATGGGGTTAAAAATGGATTTGACTTACCTATGTTGGAGCAGTTATGTAATGCAGTTAAAATTCCTGTAATCGCAAGTGGTGGAGCGGGTACGGAGCAGGATTTTAAAATATTATTTGAAAAAGTACAAGGTGTAGATGCAGGACTTGCCGCTTCTATTTTTCACTATAAACAAGTTTCTATCCCTAATTTAAAGAATTATTTATCTGAGAATGGTATATCAGTTAGATTATAAAAGGAGTATTGATAGTATGAAGTTTGATATAAATGGCCTAGTGCCAGCAATTGTGCAAGATTTTTATACAAAAGAAGTGTTAATGCTTGCTTATATGAATGAAGAAAGTATAGCAATTACAAAACAAGAAGGATACACGTGTTTTTACTCAAGAAGTAGAGGGGGGCTTTGGAGAAAAGGTGAAACTAGCGGACATAAGCAACAAGTTATTAGAATGTCAGGTGACTGCGATGAGGATTCTATTTTAATTGAAGTAATTCAAACTGGTGTAGCATGTCATACTGGTGTTAAATCTTGCTTTTACAATACGATGTTAGAAGAGCAAGCCCCTTTTTCTATTGATATATTATCACAGATGATAAAAGAGCGCAAAAATACTAAAATTGAAAATTCGTATACTAATTATCTATTTGATAAGGGAATAGAAAAAATCTTAAAAAAAATCGGTGAAGAGTCTTCAGAGGTAATAATTGGTGCAATGAAAGATGATTGCTATGAAACTGTTTATGAAATTTCAGATTTAACTTATCATATACTTGTACTGATGGCAGAGATGGGCATAGAAGTTAATGATATTCGCGACGAATTAGCAAATCGCCATATAATTGAGCATAAAGTTAAACAGTAACAAAAAAAAGAGACTATTGCGTCTCTTTTTACATAAAAGCCATGATGCTTCCTATTAAACTTACTATCATTGATAAAACTACAGTTAAACTGATAAATGTTAGAACTTTTTTTCTATGCTTATTCATATATTCATGCATATTATAATTAGGTTGTTTTTTATTGTTTGCCATAGGTTAGTCCTCCAACTCTATTATTCTATTTTTTAAACATAATTTGTAATCAACGGTTTTAGTGAAAAGTTTAAATTTAATGCCAGCTTGGTTTTCTTTTATATTTACAATTAAACCACTTCCATAAACTCTATGCTTAACCTTATCGCCAACTTTTAACTCTTCTAATAACATATCGTCAAGAAATGGCGAAGGCTTAACCTTTTTATTATACCTTATTTTGGGAATAAATATAAATAAATGTTTACAAGCTCTTGTGAGCCCCACATAAAATAACCTTCGTTCTTCCTCTAAATTAATAACTGTTAAGTCATCTTTATAATGAGGAATAATTGTATCGATTACATCAATTATAAATACAATATCATATTCTAGTCCTTTAGCACTATGCATAGTAGTTAATGTTATTGCATCTTTTACATCTTTGCCATTATGCATACTTTCAGCTACTTTCTTTAAATGCAATTCCCATTCAAGATAATTATCAAATGATTTAGCAGAATCCATAATTTCATCAAATAATTCATATAAATTATCCACTGATATATTTTTAAATCCTGCATAAGACGCTAAATACTTTTTATACCCTATAATATTTTTAATATAAATAAGACCTGCTTCAAGGGACTGTGTTTTCAAATATTTTAATTGGATGATTAACTGTTCCAATGATTCTTGTTGTCTTTTATTTAAATCTTTATGAGTACTAAGCTGGAGCAGATTAGTTTGACGATTAATTAATTCATTAGCAATAAAACGAGTAGGTTTATTTATAATTCTCTTAAGATAATAACTATTGGTTAAATCTTCGGTTAGCTTAAAATAGGCTAATAAATCCTTTACAAGCCAATGAGTATATAAACTTGATACCTCATCTTTAATTTGAAAATTTATATTTTTAGCTAATAGTTTATCTATAATTGGTCTAGATTGCATATTGGTTCTATATATAATGGCCATATTATCAAAAGAATAACCATTCTGTTTAAATTCCATCATTTTATTAAGAATTTGCTCAATTTGATTAGCCACATCTTTGCAGTTTATAATAATTGGACGCTCAAGTCCTGTTTTATGTGCTGTCATTACTTTATCATATCTATTTTTATTACATAAAATCAATCTATTACTATAATTAATTATAGCAGGCACGGAACGATAATTTATATCTAGTGTAATTTGCTCAACATTATTAAAATACGTATCAAATTGCAATAAAAATTCTGGCCTAGAGCCTCTAAAAGAATATATACTTTGGTCAGTATCTCCTACTATAAATATATTGTTGTTATTTTGTCTAAGCAATCTAATAGTTTCAAACTGTACTGCATTAATATCTTGAAATTCATCTATTAAAATATATTTATATTTTTGCTGGAAATGTTTTAAAATTTCGGAATTCTGTTGCAATAAATAATAACATTCTAGTAGCATATCATCAAAATCGAATTTATTATGTTCTTTTTTATGACGGTCATACTCCTTATATACTATTTCAAATACTTCCTTTGGTATTTCCGTTGGCGTGAAATCTACTTCTACTTGACTTTTTAATTTAGTAAGATTTTTATTAAATTTATCTATAAAATTATCAATTTCATCCTCAAGATTTAAACGCTTATAACTATGAATAACTATACTATTGCGTTGCTCTGAAGTTAATAAATTAGTTGCGTTATAACGTACTGGGTCAATATATTGTAATATTCTATAGAAAGTAGAATGAAACGTTCCAAATACGACTGGTTCATCCCCATATTTGGTAATATATCTAAATTTCATTTCCTCAGCAGCAGCCTTAGTAAATGTAATTACTAAAATCTCATTAGGAGAACAGTTTAAATGGTTAATCATATAGTTAATGCGTTCTACTATTACAAATGTTTTACCTGAACCAGGTCCTGCTACTACCATAGTTGCTCCTAGTGGAGCAGTTACTGCTTTTTGTTGATTTATATTCATCGCAAAATCCTTTCTAATACATATGCCCTTTATCAATACAAGCTTTTACCATATCTGGCATGTTGTCTATAAGTTTTAAGAGGCCAAATGGGCAATTTGTAATAAACATACATTTACCGCATTTTGGTGAACGTGCAGTACATATTTCTCGACCATGAGTAATTACTTGCGTATTATATCTAATCCAATGTTGCTCAGGAAGAATTTTCATTAAGTCATGTTCTATAATAACAGGGTCAGTACTAGAAGTAAGTCCCCATCTAATACTAATCCTTTTAACATGTGTATCTACAACAATACTAGGAATTCCATATATGTTTCCCCGTATTACATTTGCAGTTTTTCTACCTACTCCTGCTAAAGATGTTAAGCTTTCTATATCAGCAGGTACTTCCCCTTTAAATTTTTCAATAATCATTTTAGAACTAGTCAATATATTTTTTGCCTTGTTTTTATAAAAGCCAGTGCTTTTTATTTGATATTCTAATTCCTCTAAATTGGCTTTAGCCATAGATTCCACATCAGGATACTTTTCAAATAAATCAGGTGTAACAAGATTAACTCTATCATCGGTACATTGTGCACTTAATATTGTTGCAACTAGCAATTGGAATGGAGTTGTGTGATTTAAAAAGCATGGGACTTCTTTTTCATAATTTTCATCTAACGTATTTAAAATGATTTTAATATGCTCTTTATAATCCACTAAAATTCCTCCATAAGAATAGTAACATCTGCCTGGTTTGCTCCATACTTATAATGAAACAATGTTGCCCTAGGTTTATCTAGTAAATTAAACTTTTTTACATTATATTTAAAATATTCAATACGAATGTTTCTCAAGCGCTGCTTAGGTTCATAAGTTATATATTGCTTATCAATACACGCTAACCAATTATCATCTTTAATCTTATCATGTATATCTTGCTTAAATATCTCTTGGTCTATAGTAATTAAATTAGTATTAACTTCTTTTAAATTTTCATGGCATAACCAATCCCATCTAATTAACTCCTTAAGTAATTCTATATTACAATTTTGCACTGTTTGCCCAAACTCTAGCAATAATAAATAATATGCACTTTTTTTATGTGCTACCTTATCATATTGTTTTAAGCTCCAATACTTGGCTAAACTTTCAAATAAATCAAATTCACTGTTATATAACGAAAATAAATATTCTAAACTAGTGGTAAATCTATTGCTATTATAATACCTCTCTAACATTTCTTCCACTTGGTGCAATAATACTATTTCATCATAAGTGATATAATTAGTGTATAAGACTTCATAAGGTGGTAAATCTTTGTATACAATACCAAACTCAGAAGCTTTATGATATAGCCCTGAACCCTTTAATACTTTTAAAAATCCCAACTGCAATTGTTCTGGTCTAATGGAAATTACTTCATTAAATGAATTTCTAAAAGAAAGGTAATTCTCAAATGGCAACCCAACTATTAAGTCTAAATGCTGATGAATTGTACCAAGTTTAGAAATGCTTAATGATACCTTTTTTATTTCTTCAAATGGCATAGGTCTCATAATAGATTTTAAAGTTTTAGGATTTGTTGATTGAACTCCTATTTCAAATTGTATTAGTCCATCCCTTGCCCCACTTAATATTTCTAACATATCATTATTAATTAGTTCAGCAGCAATTTCAAAATGGAAGTTAGTAATACCATTATCATTATTAATTATATATTTCCAAATATTTAAAGCAAAAGCTTTATTAGCATTAAAAGTTCTATCTACGAATTTCACCTGAGGCACATTTTTACTTAAAAAGTAATCTAAATCTTTATATACCCTTTCAATTGGCATAAATCTAACACCTGCTTCAACTGATGAAAGGCAGTATTGGCAACTAAATGGACACCCTCTAGATGCTTCATAATAAATTATCTTATGCTTTAAATCTGTTATATCTTTATATACAAATGGTAATTCAGACATATCCATAGGCTTTCTAGGTGGATTAACAATTATTTGCGAATTATATTTATATATTAAGCCATCTATATCACACAGTTTCTTTTCTTGCTGCAAATACTCCTTCCATGTCTTTTCACCTTCACCTTCCATTAAAATATCAATAGGCAGTTCATTAAGTAACTCTCTTGAATTATATGAAACCTCTGGTCCTCCTAATATTAATTTAGTATTAGGAAGTAACTTCCGTATAGTCGGTATAATTGATTTAATATATGTTATATTCCAAATATAACATGAAAAGCCTATTACATCAGGCTTACATTCATAAATAGATTTAATAATTTGATTTTCATCATGATTTATAGTAAGCTCTAATATATCTATATCAAATTCACTACAAAATTCTTTAATATAACGTAATGCTAATGAAGAATGTATATATTTAGCATTAAAAGAGACAAGTAAACATTTCATAAATTTTCCTCCAATGGTTTTTTATAGTATTACCAAATTACCAAAAAAATACACCTAGGATTACTAGGTGTAAAGATTATTTATTATTTAGTTACGCTCAAAGGCAATTGTGGCATTACGCTTAATAACATTTTTTCCTCTCCATCCGCATGAAGTATGCTTAACATTATTTTTAAAAAAAGCGTTATCCATATTCATATATACATCAGCCGACTGCTGCATAAATTCAAGAGATTTAAATTCCTTTAAATTAGTAAAATTAATGTTTATATTGTAAGGACAAGGCTTTTGGCAAAAATCACAACCAAATATATTTCCCTTCAATAAATCAATTTCTTCTAACTTTAAATCTTTCTTCTGAGTTAAGTACGACAAACATACGTTACAATCATTTAATGCACCAGTAGGACAAACCTTCACACAATTATGGCATAATCCACACTGCACAAATTTAGGAATGTTTTTGTAATTATTAACTTCGTTACAATCAATTTTTATATCAATAAGGATTTCTGCCAAAAAAACATATGAGCCATATTTCTTAGTAATGAGCATATTATTTCTGCCAATAAAGCCAATACCTGATAAATAAGCAAGGTATCTCTCGTTTAAACAATTGTTATCTACAAACCCTACCCCTTGCGCACCTAGAGAATTAATAAATTCACATATTTTATCTAAATAACTTCTAACTACTTTATGATAATCAAGTCTCTGAGTATAAATTGAAAATCCATTATTCACACTCTTTCCATCATTATACGGAAAAGCTATACATAATATAGTTTGTACATTTGGCATTAGATAACTAGGATCTACTCTTTTAGATATGTCTTTCTCTTCAAATTCATTTTGAGAAGGTCTAGATTTTAAATAAGCTTCTAGTTCATCATACCTTCTATAAGGAATAAAACCAAATGTGTCCAATCCTAAATTATAACAAAACTGCTCTATTCTTGCTCTGTAGGACATTGTGGTGGAGCATATTGAAGTGGATGAAGTTTCCCGTCAGGCGTTTGAATTTTTGTATTTTCTAATTGACTTCTAAAATTTCCTCTAAATATTGTTAAATATTGTTGACGTAAATTATGCTGTTCTTGAGTTTCAGCTTCATTTAAACCTTCAGTTTTCTTTTTAGCTGCTAATTCATTAATTCTAGCCAGTAATTCTTCCATGTTAATATCTTTTAAGTTTTCCATAATTTTACCTCCATTATTAACTAACTATAATTACCTAACTTATTGGTTGAGTCCCATTACTAGGCAAATTCATAGTTTTAAAATTAATTTCCTGTTTTTTTACTGCATATAATTCAGTCATTTCCGTCTTTTTAGTAGTATTAACTACTTTATCACCTTGCATATCTCTTTTTTGCTTAATCTCAATCTGGCTTGGCTCAAAATAAACCACACGTCCATCACTTCTTATAGCACATGCCACTTCATCCTCTTGTAAAACTACAATCCCAATACAATCAGCTTTAGTGTAATATGCATTTATTAGTTTTTTGCGATTTGTCTTAGTTTTATACAATTCTAGCGGAATTTGTGATACACGACCATTTGAAAAACCAACTAATGCCATTTCTTCATAATTGATAGTAGGATAAACATATATAATTTTTTCATCTGTATCTAATCCTAATATATTGGGTAAATAAGTTCCAAGTTGGCTAACTTTACAGTCCTCAATTTCATACATTTTAAGTTTATATACTTTAGCTTTATCACTAAAAAATATAAGCTCTGTTTTATTGCTAGTTTCAAGCTCCTGTACAATAATATCATTGTCTTTTAAACGTTGCTCTCCGCTATTACGCAACGACGATAAAGAGACTTTTTTAAAATACTGTTCATTAGTTAAAAAAATCTTCAGCTTATAATCATCTATAAAATGATGCTCAGGTAATGCATGTTGCTCAATTATAGTAATAAGCTTAGTTTTTCTGCTAATATCTTGAGAATTTTTTACACGTTTTAGTTCATCCCTAATAACTCTTTTTAATTTATTTTCGCTAGCAATAGTATCTTGTAACTTAGTAATATCATTGGCTAACTTATCTAACTCTTTTAAAGCATTTTCAATATACTGCTGATTTAGGTGTCTAAGTTTAATTTCAGCTACAAAATCGGCTTGTAATTCTGTAAGATTAAACTCACTCATTAACCTAGGCACGACTTCCTTCTCTTTTTGGGTGTGACGTATAATGTCTATTGCTTTATCGATATCAAGTAAAATTAATTTTAGCCCTAAAAGCAGGTGTTGCCGTTTTTGTAATCTATCTATATTGTAGTTATATTTTTTAATAATACAATCTTTTCTAAATTCATACCATTCTTTAATGATAGTTTTAACTCCCATAACTTGGGGGCGACCTTTAACTAGAATATTAAAATTACAACTAAAAGAGTCTTCCAGAGAAGTTAATTTAAATAGTTTTTGCATTAACAATTCACTATCTACACCACGCTTTAAATCTATAGTAATTTTTAATCCTGATAAATCAGTTTCATCACGCACATCATTAATTTCACGAATTTTTCCCGATTTCACCAATTCCTCAATTTTATCAATAATAGCTTCTATCGTAGTAGTGTAAGGAATTTGAGTAATTTCAATACAATTTTCCTTTTTCATAATAGAATAAGTTGCACGAACCTTAAAGGAACCTTTACCCGTTTCTAAAATTTGTGCCATTTCATTTTGATTATAAATTAGCTCTCCCCCTGTTGGAAAATCAGGGGCTTTGATATGTTGTGTAATATCAATCTTTTCATTCGTTAAATAAGCTATTGTAGCATCGCAAACCTCACCTAAATTAAATCCACAAATATTACTAGCCATCCCTACGGCTATTCCCTGATTAGAGTTAATCAAAATATTAGGAAACATAGACGGTAAAAGCAACGGCTCTTTCATTTTACCATCATAATTATCTACAAACTCAACACAATTTTCTTCTATATCCCCAAAAATAGACTCACAAATATCACTAAGTTTTGCTTCTGTATATCTTGATGCAGCATATGCCATATCCCTAGAATACACTTTACCAAAATTTCCTTTTGAGTCCACAAATGGAGTATTTAAAGCATTATATCCTTTTGTTAATCTTACCATTGTTTCATAAATTGCACTATCTCCATGAGGATTAAGTTTCATAGTTTGGCCAACAATATTTGCAGATTTGGTTCGAGTAGATTTTAAAAGCCCCATCTTATACATTGTATATAATAACTTCCTATGTGAAGGCTTAAATCCATCAATTTCAGGTAACGCTCTTGATACAATAACACTCATAGCATATGGCATGTAATTTAACTCTAATGTTTCCGATATATTTTGTTTAATAACATGCTCTTGCATATTATAACCCCCTTCTATTTAACTCATATCAGCCATTTCCAAATATTGATACCCGGACTCAGCTATAAATTCTTTTCTTCCTTGTAAATTATCTCCTAATAGTAAGTCAAACGTCTTTTTAGTAAGATGTTCATTTTCTGGCATAACTTGAATTAATCTGCGTGTTTGCGGGTTCATAGTAGTTTCCCACATCATTAATGGGTCATTTTCTCCTAACCCTTTTGAGCGTTGAAGAGTATATTTACATGTAAGTTTATTAACTATTTTATTTTTTTCTTGCTCTGAATACGCAAAGTAAGTCTTCTTCCGTGTATTAATTTCATATAAAGGAGTTTCTGCAATAAAAACTTTTTTTTGAGTAATTAAAGTTGGTGCTAAAGTATATAACATAGTTAATATCAACGTTCTAATTTGATAGCCATCAACATCAGCATCTGTACAAATAATAATCTTATCCCATCTTAAGTTATCTAAATTAAAAGTGTTTAATTCTTTATTACTATGTCTACAATTAATTTCAATGCCACATCCTAATACCTTTAATAAATCTACTATAATTTCGCTTTTAAATATTTTATCATAGTCCGACTTAAGACAATTTAAAATTTTTCCTCTAACAGGCATAATACCTTGAAACTCAGCATTTCTACCTAACTTACAAGACCCTAAAGCAGAGTCACCTTCAACGATGTATAACTCACGTATACTTTTATCTTTAGAACGACAGTCAACAAACTTCTTAATGCGATTGCTAATATCAATACTTCCGCCTAACTGCTTTCTAACATTAATCCTCGTTCGCTCAGCTTTTTCTCTACTACGTTTATTAATTAGAACTTGTTTCACAATTTTTTCAGCGTCATCTTTATTTTCTATAAAATATACATGCAAATAATCTTTAATAAAATCCTGCATAGCTTCTTGGATAAATTTATTGGTAATAGATTTTTTAGTTTGGTTTTCATAACTTGTTACAGTAGAAAATGAGTTTGTAACTAATATTAAGCTATCTTGTATATCTACAAAAGTTATTTTTTTCTCATCCTTAGTATACAGATTTTCAGCTTTAATATATTGGTCAATTGTATAAATAAGAGCATTTCTTATTGCTTTATCGGGAGAGCCACCATATTCTAAGTAACTAGAATTGTGGTAATACTCAAGTAAGGTATTTGTATTACAAAATGTCATGGCAACTTGGAATTTTAACTTATACTCTGGCCTATCAGCAGCATCTTGACCACGTGTTTGAGTTTCTAATAATAAAATATTTGTAAATTCTTCACCTGCAGCTATATCTTTAACATATCCTTTTATACCTTCAGGATAAACATAGTTAGTAGTTTCATTTAATACTTCATCAAAAAATATAAATTCTACTCCTTGATTAACAATAGCTTGTCTTTTTAGGATATTATGGAAATAGGCGCTTTTTACATCAATATCAGTAAAAACTTTTCTATCTGGCTTCCAACGGATTTTTGTTCCAGTTTTCTTACTATTAATTTTATATTTTTTTAATCCTCCTATATTTTCGCCTGCCTCAAAATGCAGCTCATAACATTGCCCATCATTATATACTTGCACATCCATATATTCCGAACTATATTGAGTAGCACAAGCACCTAACCCATTAAGTCCCAAACTAAATTCATAATTTTCACCCTGATTAGTATTATATTTTCCGCCTGCATAAAGCTCACAAAAAATAAGGTCCCAATTATACCTTTCTTCTTTCTCATTATAATCCAAGGGCATTCCTCTACCCGCATCTTCTATAGTCACAGCATTATCGTTATGTAATGTAACTTTAATAACTTGACCGTAACCTTCTTTTGCTTCGTCAATTGCATTAGATAATATCTCAAATATTGAATGCTGACATCCTTCTATACCATCAGAACCAAAGATAACCCCAGGGCGCAATCTAACTCTATCAGCACCTTTTAGGGAAGATATACTTTGATTCCCATACTTACTTTTATCCATTGTTCGCTCACCTACCATTCTCGTGTTGTGGGTTTTGTAAAATACTATTATTTTTAGTTGGCAAAAAGTCTCCCGCCTTTTTCGGCGGAAAAATTTCTGCTAAATACTCACAAGTTCAATCTTAAATTTCAGATTAGTTGGTTGCTATGTCTACGCATGTAGCATTTCCCGAATATATAAAAATTATTAATAGGCGGTAATTACTTCTGGACTTTCTGGTTCATATCCATTTAACTCTACACTAATATCTGTTATAAAAATTGGGTCTTGTGGCATATAATCATTGTCTAACTCAACTGTTCCTAATTTATCTATAACCTCCATACCTTCTATAACGCTACCAAATGCACTATATTGACCAGTTAAATGTCTTGCATCTTCAGTCAAAATAAAAAATTGAGAACCTTCAGTGTCAAAAGCTTCACCTCTTGCCATTGCCACAGTACCTCTTGTTAAACTAATCTTATTATTAATGCCATTAAACTTACATTCACTTTCTATATAGTAACCAGGATATCCAAAACCATTACCTATTGGGTCTCCAGCTTGCACAAAATATCCTGGTATTATTTTACTTACAAATGTATATTCATAAAATCCTTGATTAGCTAAATCTATAAAATTGTTCACAGTATTTGGAGCTTCGTTTGGATAAAGTTCAATCTTTATTTCTTTATTATTATCGAACGTTATTGTTACAATAGGGTAGTTATTACTGTCGTCAGAAGCAAATATTATACCTGAATAATACATAGCCATACCAAAAACTAATATAAATCCTATGCTCATAATTACTTTTTTCATACTACCATCCTTATAAATTTTAATCAGCTGATAGTATTAACTACTTTTTCTAGAATTATACATTTACATTAGCTTTTTATCTAAATTAGGCAAGAATACTCCCACCTCTTTAGGTGGTGAGATAAATTGCCATTCTTTCTTCTTTAACATCAAAATCAGATAAATACTTCCCTTGCAAAAAGCACAAGAGAGTGAGTCCACATCTCCAATGTTATAATACTATTTACATCCACACATTATCTTCAGTCATATACATAATAGTATTATTTTGTTAAGAAATAATTTCCTAACTACCAGATTCCATATAAATATAGATTATAAATCCATATCATTTAAAATCGTTTTAAGCTGCTTTAAATCTTCCTCAGTAAGAGTAACACCTTTACCCATCTTAGAGCGTGTTTCATCCCAATCCCTAATATCATACTTAGCTTCTTTATCATTCCAAGAAACCAAATTTAATTCTTTTTTCCATCCTTTTGAACTCTCTGATAAAGTCCCAAAATTTTTTACAATATCATATTTTAATTCTGCCATAATAGCACCTCTTTCTATTTTTTTATATTATAACCAGATTTTTCAACTTTCTAACATACCCATAGAAAAAAATTTAGGCATCTTAAAAAAGCTTTGAGAACATATCCCCAAAGCTATCCCTGCTACGTGGTCATCTGGTAAATGCGTAGTTTGTCAACGCGGTTTCCTTTAACTTTTTCTACTTCAAACACTAAATCTTTGTAATTAACATTAATATCAACTGTTTCTTTTGGAATAGAACCAATCAAATGAACTACAAATCCACCTATTGTATCAAAATGCTCACATTCAATTTTAAAGTTTAAACGACGGTTAAGTTCGTCTATATGCACTAATCCATCAACTAAATATGAATTATCTTCCATACGGATAATGGTGTCATCTTGTTCATTTTCATCTAATAAATACCCTACTATTTCTTCTAAAATATCTTCCATAGTTACTAATCCGGTAAAATCTCCATACTCATCTAGCAGTATAGCCATATGATTATTACTAGATTGCAGTTCCTTCAATAATTTTCGGATATTTTTAGTTTCAGGTACGATATAAGGCTCTGATAATAAATCTTTTAGTACTATATCTTCCGCTGAACACTTAAATATATGCCCTAAAAAATCTTTAACGTTTAATATACCTATGATTTGGTGTAAGTCACCTTCGTAAACAGGTAACCTTGAGAATTTTGTGTCCAAAATAAAGTCTATTATATCTCTAATAGGTTTATCTACATCAATCGCACTAACTTCTAGACGTGGTGTCATAATCTCACTTGATACTTTGTCACTAAACTCAAATATCCCTTGAATTATTTCTTTAGAAGTGTCGTCTATACTCCCCTGATGTATAATTTGCAAAATTTCTTCTTCTGATACTACTTTTTTGTCTTTTCTTCCGAATAAATGGTCAAATACTCTAAAGCGCTTGGCCGCCGGTTGATCCTCCACTAAACATTCCCCCTTATAATAAACTTATTGTATATATTATACCTTCTTTTATAATATATTACAACTATTTTCATTTGTGATAGTAACAACAAATTTAGACTTAATGTTTAGAATTAATATAGCTGTCATGCTTAATCACTCATCCTATAAATTAGCCTGTATAGTGACAAACAAAAAGGACGGCAATCTTCACCGTCCCTTTAAAGTACTATATTTTGATATTTTATTCTTGTAATGCGCTAACTAACTTTAAATATCTACCATCCTCTATATATGGGGCCAATCTTTCCCATCCATTCGCTTCAAGAACAGCTTTTGCCCCCTGTATTTGTGCCTCTTCTTCTAATTCTTGAATTAAAACCAATTTATCTAACTCCACGTTAGCAGTCTTCAATTTAGGATAAGAAGCTCCCTTTATAAATGATTGATTTGTCAGCGGTATTATTACACTTTTTAACTTTACACGCGCAGTCTTAGATTTTACTAATCTTCGTACAATATCAGTATTTAGCTGCGCAGATATTTTATTAATTAACTCCACTTCCTCAGCTAAAACTTGTTGCTTATTGTTCCAAGTGTTTTCATTAATTGTATTTAACGTAGCATACAATCGTTGTTGTTGGGCCTTAATCTCTTCACATACATCCATAGGCGCGCCCTCTATATAGCTTTTTCCATAATAGTATTAAGTACTTTATAGCTATCACGTAACGATTCTTGTGTTAATTTAGCCGTAATTACAAGCTCTTCATTATTTAGTGCCATTTTTTCAATTATATCTTCTACTGTTTTTACTCCTGTAGGTAACTCAGAGCCAACAGTATTGCTAATAGTCTCTAAATTATTAAGCTGCTTTTTACCAGCTTCTTGTAAATCATTTAATAGAGAGTTGCTAGTAGTTAATACATCAGCTATCTTAGTGAATTGCTCTGTATGTTGATTTATCATATCATAAGTTGATGTAGTTGAATTAGCAATTGACTCAGTGTTTGATACCATTTTAAATATTGACTCCTCAATAGCTCCAATTCCATTAGGTATACTATCTTTAATAGTATTGTTAATATTCTCTAATCCTTGCCATTGTTTATTGCTTGATGCTTCTAATATAGATTTTTGATTCGTTAATACTTCTAGTATATCTTTTGCAATAACCTCTTTAAGAGCACGAGTAGAGCCTTTTGTTTCTGCTACATGTAAAGTAGTTTGACCTAAATGTTTATTAGTTAAAGCTAAAGCTTCCTGAATATCAGTTGTAAATTTATTAGTATTTTGTAATTGTTGAGACACTTCTGTTAAAGCCTCTTTAGTTTCAGCTGCAAATTTCTCTAATATATCTGCTAAATTTTGATTCGATAAAGATTCCTTAGTATCTTTAGCATGTTGATTTGCTACATCTAAAGCTTTCTTAGTATCTTTAGCAAACTGATTAAGAGCATCTTCAAGTGCTTTAGTTGATAAAGATTTTGTTACAGAATTAAATCCTTTATTTATAGCGTCTAAAGCAGCTTTAGTATCCGCCGCAGACTGACTTGTTGCATTAGTTGCAGTTTGAATTTTTTCAAGAACTTTATTCATTCCAGAACTAGCATCCTTTGAGTCGCTAGTATGTTGGGCCAGTGTTTGTAACTGACGACCTATAGCTTTTATATTATTATTAAGACTCGCTTCTATATCTTTTAGCTTAACTTCGGAAGCATTTTTAGCGGCCTCTGCACTTTGAGTAGCACTCTCCTGAAGTTGTATCATTTGTTTAAATTGCTCGGCATAGGAATCGGTGATTTGCTTCATAAACCACAAAGCTCCACCCCCTACTATTAATAAACCTGCTAATAAAATTTCTGCAATCATATTTGCCTCCTCCTTAATTTACATAACTAGTCTTCATGCCACTTAAATAATCTATTGCTATTCTATCCACTTCAACCACACTAGTTTTTAATACTGCTGAATAAATATCACTTTGGGTTTTGACATTACTAACGATAGACATTATTTCTTTTGTGTACTTCCCAATTCTAGTAAGTATATCTTTTTCAAACATATCTAAGACAGTTAAATATTGTTCGACAATATAACAATTGCCATAAAAGTCTGTAGTAACATACTCTTTAATCCAATCTAATCCTATTTCCTCAAACTGCTGTTTTATATATTTCAACAGAATATTATTAATGTCTTTAATATGATTTTGGCTATAAGGGTCTATTTTATCTATCCCATTAACCTCTCTTATCACATTTGCAATAATCTTCAAAGAAATATTGAGGTTTAAACCAAATTTTAGTACTTCACCCTTATTTTGTTCTACTTCCTCAATTTTTAAGGGCTGATGATTCATTACCGAATAACTTAGTATATCCTTAAGATGCTCAATATCACTTACTTTCACGGTTTTAAACCTATACTTATCCAACTTTTTATTTTCTAAAATTGATAGTTTCCTATTTACTATAATAATTTCAGCCTGCAACAAATCAGTTGGAGTAGCATGTTGTTCAATTTTAATAAATAAATTTCCCACAAGATACGGATGATTTACATTGCATGTTATTTCATTATTATCCATTTGCTTTACGCTATAATTATTACCTTTAAAAATATTTATAGCTTGACAATCTGGGCTAAATTTAGCCTGCATTAGCTCTGGGAATAACTTAACACTTGTATCATCCAAATTATCAGTCAAAATTATGATTCTATCTCCTAGTATTACCTCATCATCTTTTGAACTAATAGTTGTAATATCCTCACCATCATAATGATAACTATCAAAATACTGCTTAAAATACTTTTGCTGAAATTTTAAATTTCTTTCTAAATTCATTCCAAGCCTCCTGTCCCTTTTGTAGGCATTGTTCAGTCAAGCCCTTCTCCCCCCTTCAAAAGTTATTCACTTAACAACACCCTTTTTTCGTAAGTTTATTATTCCCTATATAAGGTAAAATCAAAGAGCCAAAAGTTTCTCTATTTGCTTATCAATTTTCTCTGCTTCATGCTGTATTGCTTCATTTAGCAATTTATTTATAATTCTTTTTAGTTCACCATTTTGTCTATAAGACTCTAGTTTAATATCATCAATAAATCTATAGAGAGTTTTATTTATACGAATGTTAATCTGCATACCCAAATCCTCTCTATCTCTATTTAAATAATACTCCGCATTTTTAAGCCTTGCTAATTGGTGTTCATCCATTATGTTTTGTAATTGCTGATTAGTGGACGCTAAATCCTCATTTAAAACTTGAATCTTTCGCTTTGCGTTAACTATATCAGCCAATTGTTCCTCTACGGTATCCACAGCTTCATACCACTTATGCAACTGCTCTTCGTATGTTTTATAAAAATTCTCATACTTCATATCCCAGTCCTTACCTTCAGACTCATCAATCTGTTTAGGCTGCGCAACTTTCCCCCAAAACCATACACCTTCATTTTGCTCCCTATGCTGAAAAATTGGAGCACTAGATGGACGCTGTCCTAACGAACGTTTTGCATTTTGCCAATCAATTTCAATCTGGTCATATTGCTTAAGCAACTGATTTTTTTCGTCAATAAGCTCATCATTCTTAGCAATTTGTTCACTTATTTGGGCTATAGACATCTCAAGTTCTTTAATATCCTGCTTTAAGCCATCCTCCCATGAAAAATCTTCTATTTCTATTAAATTAGTTTCATCTTGGTATGATAACTTAAGCTCTTGATGAGAAAACTTAAGTTTTGGGATATTAACATTTACACTTTTTATGCTGTCACTATATTTTTTACCTACATACTCATTAGTGCTTAATATAAAATTCTGTAAGCTATTCCTAAACTTATCACACAACCTTCTAGACTCACGCTGAATATCTTTATATACCTTCTGATGATTTTCATAAGTATTAGCTGCTGCATTAGGAATAAAATTTAGAATGTGTTCGGGGACAAGTTTTCCGATTTTTTCTTGCTCCGTTTTAACTTCCTGCTCTATTGTATGTAAATATGTGTCAGTGAACTGATTCATATCTCTTGCTAATTCCTGTTTTAAGTTAATAGCAAAATTCATAAGCCTGGTTTTTTCTTCTAATAATTCCTCTTTACGTTGACGTCTTATATCTTCTTTTAATTGAAAGTCAGCATCTTTAATTTCTCTTATACACTCTTCTAACACCACAATTCTATCTTCTAAATCATTTAATAATTTTTTTTCCTTATTATCTGTTCTTAGTAGCTCAAAGAAATCCTTACTAAATTCTTTATAATGTGAACGCTCTGCGTAATCCTCTTGTGGTCTTAATTCATTAAACTTAGCTAGTTTTCTTTGTCTATAATAAAGCTCGCTATCTACACTCCATAAATAATCTCTACTATCAACAGCATATATTTTTACATCATCAACTTGACATTTACTTAATTGCTCTTGAATATCAAGTTTTACATTTTCAATCTTTAAATCAGCTGCAGCTTTAGAGTTGTTATTATAGTAGGCTCCAATTTGATTTACTATAACAAATTTATCTTTACCTTCCATATAATCAGCTTTTAATAGATCAATTTCTTTTTCATCTAACTCTCTTTTAGCAATCACAACAATAACTGCATCAGCATCTTTAAGCGATATTTTAGTCTGTTCCACTAACTCCGGACTTAAATTTTTCATACTTGGAGTATCCATTAAAATAACTTCATCATCTGGATTTAAAAAAGCATACTGAATATTAATAAATTCTACTTCCTGCTGTGTATTTTTATCTAAATAATCATTTAAATGGTTACATTCTTCCAGGGTATTTATTGGCAATAAAATTGATGTACCATCTTTAAAATGTACAGTTGCATTAGTATGTGTGGAATTATGAATAGTAGTGATAATTTCATTTTTTTCAAAATCAGCAGTAGATAATACAGCTTGACCCAACATAGCGTTAAGAAATGTACTTTTACCTACAGCAAATGAACCTACCACTGCAGCTTTATAGGTAGCTTTTTCTAACGCTTCTCTAATGTCGGTACTTTCTTGAGCTATCTCTAATAATTCATAAGTGTCAGTAGTTTCCTCATTAATTAACTGGTTTATATTCATTTCAAGTTCGTCTATTCTACCATATAAATCTTTTTTCATTGCAATTCCACCTTTCAGTTTCTACTTTTTCTCTTGATATTATTATTTATCCTCCTGGGCATATAATATGCACATTATTGATATTATATGACAATTTAATTCGACATTAATTATTTTAAATCAAATTTTTACATAAATTTTTAGCATTAATCTACCAAAAAAGTCATATGTACCAATCATTAGAGCGATTATACTAAAAAAAACTAAAAAAATTTTTAGAAAAAATTTCCTATAAACCATTGACAACTTTATACTATATATTCTATAATATAAACACATGGATAATAAAGAGAAAGGAGTTTTTTATGGCATTTCACATTAATGGTACACTACTAGAAGCTTGCGTACTTTCTTTGCTAGAAAGGGGAGATATGTATGGTTATAAATTAACACTTGACCTTAAAGAGGCAGTGGATATATCTGAGTCTACATTATACCCAGTTCTTAGAAGATTACAAAAAAATGAATTGTTAACAACATATGATATACCCTTTCAAGGACGTAATCGCAGATATTATAAAATTGCACTTAAAGGACATGAGCAATTGCAGTTGTATAGAGAAGAATGGAAACATTACCAAAGTAATATTAGTTATATTTTATCTCCGTTACTTTTTGAGAGCGGAAAAACAAACGAAGTATAGAAGTTATTTTAACGGGGGGATTTTTTAATGAATTAATGATACCGTGTCTACTAACTGTAGATTACCAAAAACTAAATTAGAGGACATGTAGAAAGGAGCAGTATATGAATAAAAAACTAATAAATTATTGTAGATTAGTTTCAATTACAGGTTTATTGTTTTATGCTAGTGGTAATATGCTGCACAATAGAATATCCGCTAGCGAAATATTAAATCAACAACAAGACTTTCAATCTATAGATATATTTATAGGTGATGGCAAGCTGACAATTTTAGAAGGCGACTCGTATTCTATTACTACAAGTGATAATATTGATTATATTATTGAAAATGGCGAATTAAAAATTTACCAGGGTAGTACTAAAAATTCTTTAATTAGCAATTGGCTATTAAGCGTTGTAACAGACGAAGTTAGTGTGCTAGTTACAGTGCCTGCGGATGCCACACTTGAAACTGTTGATATTGAGTTAGGTGTAGGATCTGTTAATGTTAATTCACTTACTGCTGAAGCATTGGAGCTTAAGTTAGGAGTAGTGGAATCTACATTAAGTTCTATTAATGCTCCTACAATTGTAATTGATAACGGCATTGGAAAATGTAGAGCAAATAATTTAATTGCTAGTCAAATACAAGTTAATGGTGGCATTGGTGAAATTAACATAAATTCTATTGCTACCAATTTATTAGAAATCGGAGTTGGCATTGGTGGAATTGATATATCAAAATTATCCGCTAATGAAATTGAAGTAATGGGTGGTATTGGTTCATTAAATCTTGAAGGGGAGTTTGATTACGCTATAGTTAAGGCTGGCATGGGAGAATTATTTTTAAGGACATCCAATCCATATAATTACTATAGCTATTTACTTGATAATGGCATGGGAAGTGCAAAAATTAATGGAACAAAAATATCAAGTCATGTAAATTATAAAATTGGAATAAATCCTACTATACAAATAGAAGCAGACATAGGTAGTGTAAATATATTTACCAATTAATAGCAAATGCAATAAACTAACAATAGTTTGTTGCATTTTTTTATGCATAATAAAATATAAAAATGTAAATAATTACACTATCTACTATTTTATAGTAGGAACAAATTCTAATGGAGGTAAATATGAAAACTTATACACGAGAAGAGTTAATCGACAAAGCAAGATACACCCAACAAAATATTAAAAGTTTACTCAAGGAACGTGGTATATCTTATTCTGTAATCAATAAGAAACATACCAATATAGAACTATTACTACAATGGCAAACTACACAAGAGCAAACCCCTCCAATGCAACTTGCAACAGGGTCAAAAAGTGCATTTAATAGATTGTACAATCAGCTTCAAAAGGCTAATTTGGTGACACCAAAAGGAGTGCGTATATCTGAATTAATCATGTATGAGGGTATGTCCGTAACAGAAACTCAAACTGAAATATTCAGTATAGCAAAAGAGTTAGAATTATATACGGGAGTAGCATTAATAGCTAATAATAATGGTGAAGTAATTGCTAAGGGGCACTTAGATGAACGAAAAGACCAATATATCGTAATTCTACCATCACAAAGCATAGACTACGATAAATTCAAGCACCAGACTAAGTTCAGTTTAATAGTATTCGGTAGTGATGCGCAAAAGGCCTTGACAAAACAGGAACAAGATATGCATTCTAGCACATATACCACATATAAAATACCATGTCAATGTAAATTTAAGAGTATCGAGCAGACTGATAAACCACTATGCATAGACCTTGGTACCACTAATACGACATTAGGAAGTTTTGGTTTAAAAAATCCTAATACAAATGATACTGAACTAGTTTCATTTACAGACTATACATTGCCAAACTGCCCTGAGTCATATATATACCCTACATTAATCTATGTTAAAGATTGTAGTACAGAAAAAATAGAGTATCTATTTGGGTATGAAGCAAAAAAGAAAGTTGTGGAACAAGATTACGACACTGAAGCAACAACTTATTTTGAAATCAAACGATGGATAAATAGTCTAGATGAAATAGAAGAAGTGATAGATGAAATTGGCAACACTAGAAAAATTATTCGTCGTGACATTCTAAAAGCGTATATTGAACACATAATTACAATGGCGCAAGAATATTTTAAAGTAAAATTCAAAGAAATACACTTTTCAGCTCCAATTAAGTTAAAAGAACACTTTATCCATGAAATGAAAAGTATGCTACCTCAATATAAGATAACAGATAGTTCAATTAGCTTAGATGAGGGTATATCAATAGTATACAACCATATCTTAACTGAAGCACAAAAAAGTGGTAAAAGTGAACATAAAACTAATATTATGATAATAGATTGTGGTGGTGGTACTACAGATGTAGCGAGTTGTGAATATGAATTTAAAAAACTGTCTACAGGTTATAATCTCAATATTACTACTACATTTGAAAATGGTGACTCAAATTTTGGTGGAAACAATCTTACACATCGGATTTTTCAGTTACTAAAAATTAAACTTGCTAGTGACTATGATTCTAATATCATATCAGATATAGATAAATTACTCCCAAATGAAAATGCAATGCTAAGCATGATTGATGAGGCAACAACTTATACTGGGTTAAGCGATATTTATCAAGCTTTAGAATATAATTATAGCTTAGCAGAAAAAATATTTCCGACTAAGTTTGAAGAGACAACAATTTATCAATTCACTAGTGATCAAAGAAAAATTAAGCGAAATTTCTATTATTTATGGCAATTAGCAGAACGTATTAAAGTGGAATTTCATCGCAAAACTGATTTATTATCAATTAACTTTATTGAAAATCACCTTGATAGCCAGAACATAACCGCTGATGGAGGACAAGACTTCTATTTATATAAATTTGATGGTGAAGAACTTGTTAAAACTACTACGACTCCACAAACTCGTATAAATGTCAACGAGATTAAAAGGCTTCTATACAGCGATATATATAACCTCCTTGAGCACCTATTAGGAGACATAGAAGTAAATAAATATAACAATTATAAATTATCAGGGCAGTCTTGCAAAATTACTTTATTTAATCAATTGCTTAAAGAATTTGTTCCAGGCAAAAAGTTAAGAAACTTAGACCATTATCTACATTCTGAAAAGCTTAAACTAGATTGTATTAATGGAAGTATTGCTTACATTAGAGACAAACATACGGGTAGAATAGTGCCTAAAATAAAAATGGAAAAACCAAATCTCATTTATAATATCAAAGTAAATAGAGGTGATGATACTAATGAGATGTTTAGCAATAATGGCACGCAAATTGAAGTAT
Source organism: Candidatus Parepulonipiscium sp. PG-Nuni2H_MBin01 (assembly GCA_001994995.1). Classification (GTDB taxonomy): domain Bacteria; phylum Bacillota; class Clostridia; order Lachnospirales; family Cellulosilyticaceae; genus Parepulonipiscium; species Parepulonipiscium primum. The sequence goes on from MDJM01000003.1 coordinate 69,651, forward strand.
TTAGCGACAGTGCTAGTTGTGCTAATTTAGAAATATATGACTTACAAGGTAAACTAGAACAAAAAATTAGTTATAATCTGCAGCAAGACAGTAAAGAAAAAACTACTTTAAAAGACCTAGAAGACAGCATGGCTAAGCATACTATATGGGCTAATAAAGAATTAAAAGCTATTGTGCAACAAATAAAAAGTGTTAGTAATCATAGCGACGAGCAAGAAGCTTGCTATATTATATTTGCGCTACCTGCTAAGGATAACTATGGCTTCTATATCTTTAACGTCATTAAGGACATGGGTCCAGGCAGTAATGAGTACTACACTCACAAACCAAGTTACTACAATTTTGAAGCAAATATTTCGTCAGAAGAATTTTTTAACGGACTACGTTAATCTAAAAGCCATCTCATTTATATGGGATGGCTTGACATTTATAGTATTATCGCTTATAGTAATTGACAAATTGATATTTAGGAGGCATTTATGTACAATACAATGCATGGCAGTTATACCAAAGACACTAACTTTTTTAAATCTACTACTCCATTTGACTTAATTAATGAATATGGTAGCCCGATTTATGTTTATAATGAGGATGTTTTCCGCCAACGTTGCAAAGATATTAAACACTTAGTAACGTATGATAATTTTGTACCTCATTATTCAATCAAAGCTAACACAAATATTCATTTACTAAAAATCGCTAGGGAAGAAGGCTTGCATGCAGATACAATGAGTCCAGGCGAGATATTTATGGCTCTTAAAAGTGGCTTTACAAGTGAAGAGTTATTTTATATTCCAAATAACGCTACTAAAGAAGATTTTGAATATGCTATATCTCATAACGTTCTTACAAGTGTAGATTCCGTGGAGCAACTTGAGTTATACTGCTCACTAAATCCAAATAGTAAAGTTGCTGTTAGATTTAATCCTGGTGTAGGCGCAGGTCATCATAACAAAGTTGTAACTGCGGGCAAGAAAACTAAATTCGGCGTAAATATGGATGAGTTTGAAGCGGTTAATCAAATTATAGAAAAACACAATATGACGTTAGTTGGTATTAACCAACATATTGGTTCCCTATTTATGCACAGTGAAGCATTTATTGAGAGTACCACGTGCTTACTAGAATTTGCTAAGAGATTTGATAGTCTTGAATTTATTGACCTTGGTGGTGGATTTGGTATTCCTTATAAAAAACAAGATGGAGAGGCTCCTATTGACTTAGAAGATCTTGGTAAAGAGATGGATAAGTTATTTAAGGGATTTGCTAATACGTATGGCCGCAACATTCAATTTCAAATTGAGCCAGGTCGTTATGTAGCTTGCGAAAGTGGTATAATATTAGGTCAAATTACTGGCACTAAGAAAAATGCAGACACTATGTATATTGGTACTGATATTGGGTTTAATGTACTTGCACGTCCTATGATGTATGGGTCGCATCATGATATAGAGCTATATACTAACGATATAGAGTATGATGCTACAATAAGTCCTTATACAGTAGTAGGAAATATCTGCGAAAGTGGAGATATACTGGCAACAGATAGAATGTTACCAAAACCTAAGTATGGTGATCTAATAGGAATAATGGATGCTGGAGCATATGGATTTGCAATGTCTACTTCATATAATCAACGCCCTCGTTGTGCAGAAGTTTTAATTAAATCCTCTGGGGAAGTGCAACAAATTAGACGAAAAGAAACATTTGAAGACCTTATAGCACTAATGCAATAAGATAAAAATTTATAAAACAAAAAAAGAAGCCAACGAACAGCTTCTTTTTTCGTTTTTCTGTCTACAATCTACAAACAGGAAAAGGGATATATTATGGGAGATTCTTATTTAAGAGTTTTTACTAATAGGTTGGGGGACCTAGTAGTAACTCTTAAATATATAATATCCTATATTTTTTAACATCGTATGAACTATTCTTTAAATCTTTTTTTGTTCCATAATTTTTTTATTCATCATCGTCTTCATACTCGTCATCATCGTAATCATCATAATCGTCGTCATCATATTTTTCTGATACAGGAGTTTGTTTTGCAATAGATAAATTAGGGGCTTCTACTCCAGCAATTGCAGCTCTCTTAACCGGAATTCGTACCCCCTTATTCAAACCGATTTCAATTATAACATTATCATTAATAATATCTACAACTTTGCCATAAATACCACAATTTAATAATACTGTATCTCCATTTTTAATAGAACTTTGCATTTGGATAGTTTGTTGCTCTCTTTTACGTTGTGGTCTAATTATTAAAAACCATGTAACTAGAAAGAAAAAACCTAAATAAGCTACAGTTCCAGCAATTCCTAACATACTACTAGTAAACATTTTCAATCCCTCCGCTTCTTATTATTTATCTGACAACTCTTATTTTTTTGTTAAACTAAATCTGTAAATATTTTTCTAAGCGCATTTTTTTATACTCTGCAAAACACCCATTATCTAAAGCCTCTCTAACTTCACTCATAAGATTATTATAGTAATATAGATTATGCATTACACAAAGACGCATACCAAGCATTTCCTTAGCCTTTAATAAATGTCTAATATAAGCACGGGAAAACTGTTTGCAAGTTGGGCAATCACATTCTTTTGATATAGGATCCATATCTTTTTCATGGCATTTATTATACAAGTTTAGTTTGCCATGGTTAGTATATACATGTCCATGCCTACCATTTCTAGCTGGTAATACGCAATCAAAAAAGTCAACTCCTCGCTCTATAGCCTCTAGCATATTTTCAGGAGTACCTACCCCCATAAGATAAGTAGGCTTATTTTGTGGCAAATGTGGAACTACTGCCTCTAGGACATTATACATATCCGCATGACTTTCTCCTACAGCAAGTCCACCTACAGCATAGCCTGGAAGGTCAAGTTCACTAATAACTTTAGCATGCTCAATACGAATTTCTGGTATAATACCACCTTGATTAATACCAAAAAGCAGTTGCTTCCTATTGATAGTATCTTCCATATCATTAAGTTCATCCATCTTTACCATACAACGTTTAAGCCATCTAGTAGTGCGCTCCACTGAAGCTTCAATATATCCCTTATCTGCCAGAGCTGGAGGGCATTCATCAAAGGCCATAGCGATAGTAGATGCTATATTAGATTGAATTTGCATACTCTCTTCTGGTCCCATAAATATCTTTTTACCATCAATATGTGATGCAAAATAGACACCTTCCTCCTTAATTTTCCTAATCGCAGAAAGAGAAAATACTTGAAATCCACCCGAATCAGTAAGAATAGGCTTATCCCATACCATAAATTTATGAAGCCCCCCTACATCTCTTATTAATTCGTCAGATGGACGTAAATGCAAATGGTAAGTGTTAGCAAGTGCTACTTGCGTATCAATAGTGTTAAGATCTTGTGTTGAAAGTGCGCCTTTTATAGCAGCAACAGTAGCTACATTCATAAATACAGGGGTTTGTATATCCCCATGCACAGTACTTAGCTTAGCACGCTTAGCTCTACCTTCAACTTTTAATAATTCATACATAAAAAAGTTCTCCATTTCTTTATAAACCTAAATAGAGCTTACAGGAAAAACTAAACTTTTTCAACGTATATTTTAAAAATTTTGCCTTTACGATGCATAAGTTAAATTGCTATAATATGAAAGAATCCATTCTACTAATTGGAGGTACTAATGACAAATAAACTAAAACTTATCTCTATTGGCGCAATAATACTTGCTATTATATATTCACTGCTTGGTTATATTGTTCGCATAAATATGTTTTATTATCCTATTTATGAAAAAATAGATTTAATGCCTATTTTAACTAAAGTAGCTTATACTGATAGCGATTATTTAACAATTTTACAACAAACTGGAATTAATATTCCACTTGTAAATGAACTGAAAAAAACAGATACTTTTATAGAAGATATGTTACGCTTTCAGCAAAATTATTATAAACCTCTTAATGTACAAACATTAGCAATGAATGCAATTACATCTTGGGAAAAGGCGTTAGATGAGGATGGAAAGGTAGTTCCGGCGTTTGAAATAGCGCCATATAAAAATGGATATATTTTTTTAACAAAATCAACCTTTACAGTAAATTATCGCCATGGACATGCGGGCCTTATTGTAGATGATGTGCATGGCAAAATATTAGAATCCTCAGAACCTTTTACGGATAGCTCTTTATTTGATGCTAAATACTGGGAATACTTTCCGACATTTAAAATGATGAGGCCTATTGGAGTTAGCCAAGATGTTTTAGATGAAATTGCAAAGTATGCTATAACAGAATTAACAGGAAAGCCATATAATCTATTGAATTTAAAATTTACAACTGCGTCTACACAATGTGCTCTATTACCTTGGCAAGCATTTAAGGCATTTGATATAGATATAGATGGCGATAATGGTATGATAATTACCCCTGCTGATATAGCTAAAAGTAATTCATTAGAAGTCATGCAAATATTTGGGTTTGATTATAAGCGTGTGTGGTAGTAAATAAGAAATTTAGGAGAGAATTTAATGTTTATATTTTTATTGATGTTATTATTTAAAGCACCAGACTTGGATAGCGAAATTATAATAAATCATAATTTACCCCTACAAACTAAAGTGATGCATGATAACACACTTTACACTTTAGAAGATAATGAGTTTGTAGCTACCGAAGAAGAGTATATAAAATTTACTGAAGGATATATAGAAAAAGAAACTTACGATAGCTATAGATATTTGCTAGAGCCATATTCTCCAACGTATTTGCATGAAGTTTATGAAGATGAAGAGTTAATTATATTTTGTTATGTATCAGGAGTGTATATAATTAATAAGCAGACAAAAGAAGTAACAGAAATAGGCTGCAACCTCTATGTTTCTCATGTTAAAGTAATTGATGGTATAGCTATTATACTAGGCTATAAACCTCATTGCCGACAAGCTATGGGATTATATATATCTATAGAAGATAGCAACGTTATAAATTTAATAACTTTTGAAGGTAACGAAAATCCACATCAATATGATTTTGCTATAGCACCAAATGGGGAAATTATATCGATTTCAGGAGAATTATTAAATATTTATAATACAAATCAAAGTATTCAATTACCTTTTGAGCCAAAATATATGCTTACATCGGATTGCGAGATACTAGTCTTTGATGAAAGTTTAAATATAATGCTGTTAGATAATGAGTTTAATGAAAGTATAAATGGACAAGTCGCCCTGCCTTGTCTTAACAATACAATAGTAGATATGATGTTATATAATAACTATCTGTATATAGTATATTTTGACAATTTTAAAACTAAATTTCCTAACTATTTATGTATATACGATTTAAAGGTTCCTGAGTTAACTTGTGCAGTTGCAATAAAAGAAGATATACCACCTAGACTAATAATACCTAACGAAAAGTAGTTATATTCATAATAGCTACTTTTTTGCATATAACTTAATGGATAAATTCAGATTTAAAAGGAAACAATATTGATAATCTCTATTACGTAAATTAGGCTTAAGAAAAAAATTAAATTTTTTCAAAAAATACACTTGACTTTTTATTAGATAAGAGTTATTATTACATAGAAGCAAGAGCTTACTAATTTAATTATAAAAGGAGTTTTATCATGTCATTAATTGGAAAAAAAGTTGAAGATTTTAAAGTGCAAGCTTACCACAACGGAGCATTTCAAGAAATAACTGCAGATGATATTAAAGGTCAATGGTCAGTATTTTTCTTCTACCCAGCAGACTTTACATTCGTATGTCCTACAGAACTTGGCGACTTAGCAGATAACTATGACGAATTCAAAAATATTAATTGTGAAATTTATTCAGTATCTACTGATACTCATTTCGTACACAAAGCATGGGCTGATGCAACTGATACAATCGCAAAAATCCAATACCCAATGTTAGCAGACCCTACAGGGAAATTAGCTAGATTTTTTGGCGTTATGATTGAGGATGAAGGCTTAGCATTAAGAGGAACGTTTATCGTTAATCCAGATGGTGTTATTAAAGCATATGAAATCCATGACCTTGGCATTGGGCGTAATGCAGAAGAATTATTAAGAAAAGTTCAAGCAGCACAGTTCGTTCATGAGCATGGAGATCAAGTATGTCCTGCTAAATGGAAACCAGGAGCTGAAACTCTTGCACCTAGCTTAGATTTAATCGGTAAACTTTAAACAAAGGGCTGTCTTGTACAGCTCTTTTATATTATAACAAAGTAAAACAGGAGGCTTATTATGATATATGATTTAGCAATAGTTGGTGGCGGTAGTGCAGGCCTTGCGGCTGGTATATATGCTGGGCGTGCAAAAATGAATGTAATTATTATAGAAAAGGGTGAGTGGGGTGGTCAGGTTAATACAACTGCGGAAGTATTAAACTATCCTGGTCTTATGAACACCACAGGCCCACATCTTATGTCAGAGATGAGAAAACAAACTGAGTCTTTTGGAGTAGAATTTACCTCTCGTGAAGTTACTGGTTTTAATCTCGATGGTGATGTAAAGGAAATCCAAACAGATAAAGGTGTTATACAGGCAAGAAGCTTAATACTTGCTCAAGGTGCTTCTCCACGTAAATTAAATTTTGAAGGCGAAACCGATTATATTGGTCGCGGTATTGCTTTTTGTGCAACTTGCGATGGTGAATTATTTTCAGGTAAAGAGGTTTTTGTAATTGGTGGAGGATACGCTGCTGCTGAAGAATCTATATTTTTAACTCGTTATGCAACTAAGGTTACTGTTATAGTAAGAGGAGCAGATTTTACGTGTGCTAAAACTTTAGGAGATAAAACTAAAAATACTCCTAATATTGATATTAAATTTAACACTGAAATAGTTAAAGTATGGGGCGATAATGCAATTACTGGGGCTAAATTTAAAAATAATATCACTGGTGAAGAGTGGGAGCATACTGGCGATAGTTTTGGAGTATTTGTATTTGCTGGTTCAGAGCCTTCTACTCATATGGTAAAAGACCGCCTTGAAGTTGATAACTATGGATATCTTGTAACTGATGAAAATATGAAAACTAAAATAGATGGGGTATACGCAGCAGGAGATTTAAGAAGTAAAGTTTTACGTCAAATTGTAACTGCTGTAGCTGATGGCGCGATTGCTGCTACTAATGCAGAAAGATATGTTGCTCATCAAAAAGAGAGATTAGGCATTAAAGAAGAATATACTCAAAAAGTTGCTCCTAAAGCAGTTGCTGCAGAAGTTAAATCTTCATCTAAAAATTATTTTATCACTCAAGATGTAGCAAATCAATTAGCTGGTGTATTCGCAAGACTTACAAAGAAAATCACATTAGTAACGGTTGTAGACCCAAGTAACGATCGTTCTCAAGAATTACAAAAGTTTTTAGAGGAGTTAACAGTATTAAGTGATAATCTTGATTTACAAGTAGTACAAAAAGGTGCTGACACTGCTCTAGAACAAAAATTAAAAGTAGATAAATTTCCTGTAGTATGTATGTTAGATGAAAATGGTGATTATTCAGGCGTTAAATTCTGTGGTGTACCTGGTGGACATGAGCTAAATTCATTTATATTAACAATTTATAACTTAGCAAGTACAGGGCAAGCTATTAGTGATAGTGATATTGCAGCAATTAAAGCTATAAATAAACCTGCCAATATTAAAGTTATAGTATCCTTAGCATGTCATTTATGCCCCGATGTAGTTGTAGCAGCAGAAAGAATGGCAATATTAAATCCAAACATTGAAACTGAGATGATGGATATTGCTCTATTTGAAGAAACTAAAAAGAAATTTAACATTATGAGTGTACCTGCAATTGTTATTAATGATTCTAAGTTAGCTTTTGGAGCTAAAAAACTATCTGAAATAATAGAGCTAGTTAACCAAGGTTAAGTTTTTCAATAAGAAAAGGGTCTCGACACAAGTTCAAGACCCTTTTTTTATTATTTTGAATTAAACACCACAACGCCAATAGTTTGAGGACCAGTATGAACGCCCATAGCAGCACCAATTTGATAAGAATGAATTTCTGTTATGCCTCCTAAGTCTTTTATAGACTCTAGAAACTCATCTGCTTCTGGCTTGCTAGCAGCATGTAATACCCATACTTCACATGAAGATTGCTTTAAATGTTCTTCAAGAATTTCTTTTAATTGTTTTCTAGATTGTTTTTTACCCCTAGGTTTAGCATGAGTATAAAGTTTTCCTTCTTCATTATGACTAACAATAGGTTTAAGATTAAGAACTGTACCAACAGCGCCCGCTGTTTTTGATAATCTCCCACCTTTAATAAGGTACTCTAAAGTATCCACTAGAATATATCCTTTTATACGCGTTCTAATCTCTTCTAGCTGTTTTAACACTGTATTGATTGGTAAACCTTTAGAAACAAGTTTTGCAGCTTCTCTAACAACAACCCCCTCAGGCACGCCCAAAGTTTTTGTATCGAAGAAGTGAAATCTCATTGATGGATATTCTTCTGAAAGAATTCTAATTGCATTTGGAGTACCAGACAAAACATTTGAAATGGTAACAACAAGTACATCAGTGTAACCTTCATCTTCAATTTGCTTTAGGACGTTTAACCCATACTCTCTGTCAGGTAAAGAGGTTGTAGGTACTTCTGTAGGCATTTTATCATATACTTCCTGCGGCGTTATTGTAACTTGGTCTAAATATTCTTTGTCTTTGTAAATTATAGACATTGGAATTGTGTAAATTTTGTACTGGTCTAGTACAGCTTTTGGTAAATCACAAGCACTATCAGCTAATACGGCAATCATGAGTTTTTTCCTCCTAAAACATTTTTTTATTATGATACAAGTATTTTATCATAATGTCAATACTAAACTAATAAATATAATCCTCAAAGTCCTCACTATATTCGTCATCAAAGTCAGAGTAGTCCTCTTGTTCGTTTAATAATGAAACTAACTGAATAGCTGTGACTAATGTAGGTTTGTTCGGTATATTAGTATTCCCCAAACCATCTATAACATACTCATAAAACTGATTTTTACTCATTATAAATGGAATACTACTAATGAAAAATTGCATTCTTATTTTTGCTTCACGTTTAGGCATACTTTTTAAACTCTTTGCTGCTTCTTCTAAAAAATTTTCTATAATAATAGCACATTCTCTACTACGTTCTGTAGGCTCTTCTACTCTACCATAGCTAAACATTTCTTCTATTCCTACCAATAAGTTAAATTTCATAAAATTAATATGTTCTAGGTCTATATGCTGCTTTGCCATAGGCACATACTTTTCCATTACACTAATAGAAGCCATATTAACTTGATTTCTAAAAGTACTTAGCAAGTACTCATCATATTCACCTGCTATAATATGTTTTAAAGTATGGAAAAAATCATTATAGCTTACATAAAGGTTTTTAATATCTGCAAAAGTAATGCTATCTAACAATAATAAGTTAAAGTACATTCCAGAAATTTTAAATAAGGCATTACATGCAAAAATTAAATATTCTATCGTCTCTTCTAAATATTCACACTCTTCTAAAAACTCATCTATATCTTCAATAGCTTGTATATCTTTTAAAATATTTTCGATTTCCTTAAGCTCATGGGTTTCTTGTTTGATAAGATGATTAGATATATTTTTTACAAATTCTTTTACAACCTCAGGGTCGTCTGCAAGATTGACGTAAGCTAAACTCTTCTTTACATAATAGAAAAAATAATCTTGGGTCATTTTAATAGGAGTAACTGATAATACATCAGCAGCGACAGATTGCGTTAAATCTGGATTAGAAAATACATGTTCAGTACAATCTAAAGCAATTTGATTAAAATCTATCTCATCGAATTGCTCTATAGATATTTGTGAATCATCTAATATTTTATCATCAAAATTTCTGGTAAAAGTTGTATAGGCTAATTCTTTCCTATAATTTATTAAAGCACGATATTTATTTTCTATTTTATTTCTAAGGTCAGTGATTCTATTTATAAAGGGTAAAGTATATGTTTCGTCGGCTCCTATCAAGGTGGGAAGAGAAGTAAAAATGTTACACATTTCCTTACTAATCTCGTCAAATTCAGTATCTATATCGCTAATACAAATAGGTGATGGCACCTCATATAAAGACAAGATATTATCTACTAAATATATATATGAATATGATAAGGTAGCATAAACAATTTTATAATCTTTTTTCATTAAATCACTCTTTCTCATAGGTTCTTATTAAATTTAGAATACACAATTTTTCCAATAAAAACAAGGGTTGAATTAATTCCCATGAAAAATAGGGAATATAATTGAAAAGTTCATCAATATATATTATTATAGATGTATAAGGTAACTTTTTACAGTTACTTAAAAAAGTGTATGTTACTGCGCTTATTTACCAATATGGAAAGGAGTATGTTAAAACTAGTAACATTATAAATTTTATAAAGTTTTGACAATGTAAAACAATGAATAATTTTAGTTTAGAAGATAATGCGTATCCACATATGTTTCTTGGAATGCACTTAGATTATAGTAATAACCAGGAAAAGGTGGTAGTGAGGGTTATGTGCCCCGATGCTAAGGAGGTTGCTGTTGCTAACAAAAAAACCGGTAGAGAATATGCTTTAGATAATATGGGTAATGGTCTGTTTGAAGGTATTGTAGGCAAGTGTAAAAAGAGGTTTCCATATACTTTGGTGTTTACTTCTAATGAAGGCGTAACTTGGCAAGCTGACGATCCATATGCTTTTACGGATGCTTTAACTGATGAGGAACTTAAAAGGTGTGTTCATGAGGAGTATATTTTTACAGATAGAATCCTAGGTAGTAAGATTACAACTATTGATGAAGTTGAAGGATGTATATTTAGAGTATGGGCACCAAATGCAAAGCGTGTAAGTGTAATTGGCGAATTTAACAACTGGGATGGCCGAAGACATATGATGAATAAGCAGTCTGATACAGGTATTTTCTCACTATTTATTCCTGGTATTACTGAGGAAAGTGGATACCAGTATGAGATTAGAACTCCTAATAATGAACTTTTATATAAGGCTGATCCATATGCTAAGCATTTTGGTACTCGTCCTAACAAATATAGCTTGCCTTATGACCCTCATAAATATGTTTGGGGTGACCATGCTCACTTACAAAGTCTGGAGCACAGGAATAATCGTAATTTACCTATTTGTATTTATGAAGTGCATCTTGGTTCTTGGAAACATAAACCAGGCCCTTGGAAAGAAGAGGGTTATGTTGAGGCTGAGGGCGAACATAATGATGGAAAGTTTTTAACTTATCGTGACTTTGCTGAGGAACTTGTGGAGTACGTTAAGAAGTTAAATTATACTCATGTAGAGCTTATGGGAGTTTTAGAGCATCCGTTTGATGGTTCTTGGGGTTATCAAGTAACTGGCTTTTTTGCACCTACAAGCAGATATGGTACACCTGATGACTTTAAGTATTTAGTTGATAGATTCCATCAAAATGGTATAGGTGTTATTGTAGACTGGGTTCCTGGCCATTTTCCAAAAGATGCTTTTGCGCTTGAAGTGTTTGATGGGCATAGATTGTTTGAGCATGAAGGGGAACACCCTGAATGGGGAACTCTTAAATTTAACTATTATAAACGTGAAGTTAAAAACTTTTTGTTATCTAGTGCGATTATGTGGCTTGAGGAATTTCATGTAGATGGTCTTAGAGTTGATGCGGTTGCTTCTATGTTATACGGTGGAGATTTAAATTCTCATCATGCAGATATGACTGCTGTACAGTTTTTAAAAGAGCTTAACGGAATTATTAATGCACGTTACCCTCATAAGTTAATTATTGCTGAAGATTCAAGTACTTGGGATGGAGTTACGCGCGATACTCAGTACGGCGGTTTAGGATTTGACTTTAAATGGAGTTTAGGTTGGATGCATGACGTACTTGGATTTATGCACACTGAGTATGATTATAGAAGATATGCCCTTAGTCAACTTACTTTTAGCTTTAACTATATGTACAATGAGCATTATATTCTTCCTTTATCACATGATGAGGTTGTACACTGTAAGAGTCCTTTGCTTTACAAGATGTGTGGGGATTGGTGGCAAAAGTTTTCTAATTTAAGAACTTGTTATGGGCTGATGTATACTCATCCAGGTAAGAAGCTATTATTTATGGGCGGTGAAATTGGCCAAACTTCCGAATGGTCTGAGAAAACGGAACTTGATTGGCATTTACTGCAATATGAAAAGCATCAGAATTTACAAAATTATGTGCGTGATTTAAATGAGTTTTATCGTAATAACGAAGCTCTTTATATGGAAGATAATATAGGTACTAATTTTGAATGGATTAATGGAGACAATCAAGACACTTTAGTTATTTCATTTATAAGAAGAACTTTAGAGCAAGAACTAGTAGTTGTGCTTAACTTCTCTCTTAATGCTTATGAGCAATATGAGATTGGTGTAAGTAGAATGGGTAATTATGTGGAAGTGTTTAATAGTGATGATGAGAAATACTCTGGTAGTGGTGTTGTTAATACACAAGTAATTTCAGCTGTAGATAAAAGTGTGCAGTATAAACCTCATTCAATCATAATGCGAGTTCCACCTCTTGGTATGTCTATTTTAGAATGGCAACGATAATATTTGGCTGCACCTTTTTAGGTGCAGTCCTTGCTATTAAGTGTAAAATAATGTATGCTAATGAATAAACTAGTAGAAAGGACATAAGTTTATGATAAATATAAGTGAAGACTTACAATTTGTTAGAAAGCTATTTGCTGATTATAAAAGACTAAATGATATTAACCCTGTTATTTTGGAGTTGTGTTATCTTAGAGAGAAATATAATAGCCTGCAACTTAAATATTTTGAACACAAAGAGGATTATATCCCTCAAGTAAAGAAAGCGTCAGAAGTATATATAGATACATTGTATTTGAGTAATGGTTTAGAGGATTACGAAGAATTTATGGTTTTCACATATGAAGGATTACGTATTTATGAATTTATGGGTATTCCTCAATCTCATAAAGATATTATTATGGCAAATTTATTAATTTTTGCTATTGATAGAGTAGTGATGGATGTTGCTCTTAATAACTCAGACTATAGTAGTGTGGAAGATTTAACAGTGCAATATATAGCGAGTTTAATATCTGCCACTGCTATGCATATGTTTTTATTCATTAATACTGCCCAACATGGCGAATGGTTGGCAGCATCAGTTGAAGAGATATTAAGGCGTTCAAGAAGTATGTTGCTTTTATATTTCCGATACATTGAGATTGAAGACGAAGAAATTCAAGTATTATCTAATGATGAAATTGTTAGATGGTTTGTAGATGAAGAGTTACAAGAAGAAGATTACTATCTTAAAGAGATTAACAAATACCCTAGAGTTCGTTTAGGTGAAGCGCATAGACAGTTTATTAATTTAGCTAGAATGCATATTTCTATAATGTTAATAGAAGGTACAAGTGATGATGAATATATTACATTTAGTAAATTGATTCCTAATACAGCGTTAACTTACGCTCATTGTGAGGCATTTAAAAAGGCTCATATTACTCCAGCAGTATAAATAAAAGGCAAATGTTTTAGAACTTACTCTAAGATGTTTGCCTTATTTTTGTAGTTAAATAAGATTATATGTAAAATTTTCTACAATAAAAATTGGAAAACATGGGATAAAATGTTATATATAATTTAATTTTCGTTGTTTAATTATTACAAATAAATATAAATACCTTTACAAACTTGTAATTATACAGTATAATTTAATAACATACAAATAAAGGAGGAAAATTACTATTTTACATAATAGTGATTAAAATTACTATGACTACTATAATTATAAGTATTATATTTATCGCCATTATATTAATCTTATTAAAAAGATTACATATGGCTAACGCAAAAGCTCAACAACTAGAAGGAATTTTAGACGCTATACCATTAATTATTTCAGCTACAGATATGAATAGAAACTGGATTTTTGTTAATAAAACTGTATCATCTATGTTTGGTAAAAATAAAGATGAATTTATAGGCAAAGCTTGTTCTAATTGGGGAGCAGATATTTGTAAATCGGATAGCTGTGGTATTAACTGCTTAAATTCAGGTAAGACTACTACGATTTATCAAGATTTAAAAGTAAGTTTAGGATATATTTATGATTCAAATGGTCAAAGATGTGGTCATGTGGAGGTTGTTCAAGATGTTGGCGACTATAATAAATCTATTAAGATGCAAAACCATCAGAAGGAAATACTAACGAAAGTGTCAGAAGTTTCTACACGTTTTACAGAGTTATCGCATAATTTAAGTATGGATTCTCGTATTTTATCAGATAACTCAGAAGAGCAGTTAGCTATTATTGAAGAGTTATCTAGTTTGATAGAGGGGTTAGCATCTAGTTTTGAAGATAGCATATTTCAAATTGCAGATACTAACAAGAGTTCTTTAAAAGCTAAAGATACAGTGAGCATTGGCAGTGAGCATATGAAAAATATGATGACTACTATGGATGAGATTAATAAGTCTAGCATTAGTATTAGCGAAATTATTAAAATCATTGAAAATATAGCTAGTCAGACTAATTTACTTGCTCTAAATGCTGCCATAGAATCAGCTAGGGCGGGAGATGCGGGAAAGGGATTTGCTGTTGTTGCCAATGAAATTAGAGATTTAGCTAATAAAAGTTCTGAGATTGTTAAAGAGATAGAAAATATAATCAAAACTACGTTAGGGATTGTAGCTAAAGGTCAAAGTATTGCTTCGGATACGGATAAAGCTATAAATAGCATTGTTGAAACTATTAATGAAACTGTTAATATGAGTGAAACGTTACTAGCTACTAGCGATACGCAGCAACAATCTGTTACAGGTTTAAAAGAGGCTACTAGACATTTATTAGATACTACGGATAGTAATGTGCTTAGAGCTAGAGCAAGTGCATTTGTAAGTTCCGAGATTGCAGAGCAAGTTGATGTATTAAGTGATGTAGTGACGAAATAGATTTAAAGGACTTTTACTTATGTAAGGGTCCTTTTTGTGATTTATGTTATATACCTGAAATTAAATAGACATAGTTTTACAACACTTAAGGATAATGTTACAAAACATAGGGTTATTAGTTAAAAAATTACAACTATATTACTAAAGGTGACATTTAAATTATAAAATTATGACGATATAGTGAAAAAGGGGTTGCATTTTCTGGAAACTCGTGATATACTTCTATTGTAGTCAGGAAACAGTAACAAAGCCTGACTCATACATACATATTACATACACATACATAAGAGATTTAACTAATGAGATATTAAGTAAAATGCCTCTAAAGTTAAAATCAATATGATTAGGTGTTAAATTGTATATAAGTTAAATAACAGCTATATTACAAATGAAAAAAGTACATGAGAAAAAGGCAATAATTTATATTGCAAATAAATTATTTAAATTACTAATGATAACTGGATTTTAATTTACTACGGATAACTTACTAATGATAACTAGATTTTAATTTACTACAGATAACTTACTAATGATAAATGGATTTTAATTTACTACAGATGATTACTTACTAATGATAACTAGATTTTAATTTACTACAGATAACTTACTAATGATAAATGGATTTTAATTTACTACAGAT
>MDJM01000004.1 GCA_001994995.1 Candidatus Parepulonipiscium sp. PG-Nuni2H_MBin01
CCGTGCCCATGCGCGCTAGATAAATCTACATAAAACAATCGCAAAATCAAAACGCTACATTATAGCGCTCCAAACACTGACTTAGTTGTAGAATTGCCAACTGATTACGTATGGTCTGGTGGTGGCGAAAAAAATAAACAAGGTACTCAGTTTATTGCAAATATGCCCACCGAAGAGATTTTCACAATGCCATATAAGTACGGCGTAAATGGCAAACTAAGTTCTACCAAGCCTTTAAGCTATGCTGGTAACATAATAGATGAGTTCACTTTGTATTTTGAAAACGGGAAAATCGTTAATTTTGAAGCTAAAGAAGGTTACGATGCATTAAAGGCGTTAATAGACACAGATGAAGGTTCGCATTACTTAGGCGAAGTTGCAATCGTACCATTTGACTCTGCTGTATCAAATACAAACGTGCTATTCTACAATACGCTGTTTGATGAAAACGCATCGTGCCATTTTGCAATTGGTAATGTATATGCAGAAAACATCAAAGGCGGCAAAGATATGTCCGATGAAGAATTAGAAGCTGTTGGAGCGAATGTTTCAATTACTCATGTGGACTTCATGGTAGGTAGCGATAAGCTAAATATAGTAGCTACAACTGTGGATGGCGATAAATTCGATGTATTAAAAGATGGTAACTGGGCATTTTAATTGAGTCCCTATTGTATTTATTAGTTTGAGGTGATATTATAGGTATAGGTCAGGGGTGTTGGTAGCACCCCCTTCCTAATTAATTGTTTCGTAATTCGTTGATACTTTCTTTTAAATCTGCGATATTATCAACGAGATTATTTAGAGCTTTAACGAAGCCACTCAGTAGAGTTAGTACTAGAGTGGCTTTTGCTATGCCCAAACAAATTCCTAAAGTCACATTCACATTTATCACCTCCCCCCTTCTATAATAATTAGACAATAGTTCAATAAATAGTACAAGCCTTTTATCAAAATATTTTAAATTATTTTTATATTCCAATAATTAATTAGGGAGAGATTTATGACTACAAAACAAGCTCAGCAAGCTATAGACTACAGGGCCATGAGGCTCTTTTTTTAGTGGAAAAATCTAAGTATAAGAAACGATTATATAGTAGGATACAAATGGCAAAGCATGGGTGATAAGCGAGTGAGAGCTACTCATAAGGCGGCTCATGGACAGTATCGCAAAAAAGGTGAGCCATTTCGCGTGGGGTATAGTCAACTAATGTACCCTGCCGATGGCTCAATGGGTGCAGCATCTCAAGAAATTATTCGTTGCAGGTGCTACTTAAGCCCTGTTTTTAACGATGACTTATTTAGTCAAAAAAATAAGGTTGATACTAGTACTCAACAGGAGTATAATAAAACTGTATTTCCAGATGGCCTATCAATACCAGATGATAGAAAGCATCATATTTGGTATGGGGAAAATAAATTTGGGAATCCAAAAATGCCTGAAAAAACTGGGAATGGTGGATTTTTAAAAGGTGGAGGACATGGTCAGGGTGCACTAGATTTAATGGAGAAACACTATGATATTCTTTACAATAGATTAACTACTGCTATAACTTTCGATATGACAGAAAAGCAAAAGACTAAGAAATTAGAGGCAATCAACGATGCATTATTTAATCTAGGGTTTGAGTATGTCACTTGTAGCAATGGAGTACGAATAGGGAATATATTTGGAATAAGAGATAACCCAAAAAGAATAGGTTGGGGACAAACTTGGTTTCCAGCTAGTTGGACTGAACAAGATATTTATGAGGCTGGTCAATATGTTGCAAAGCTAGACGATGAAAATTTATTCGAAGTTGATATTCAGCCTGGGTATATGTACAAATATGCAGTATATAATGGAATTTGTGTAGGCATAATAGTAGATTTTAATAAGCAAATAATAGGGACTATTTTTCCAGATGCGCAATTTAGATTAACGCCTGAGGCATATAAATTAGAAAATAGTTATTATAAGAAAGGAGACAGAAAGAAATGATATTTGCAGAAATTGAGGCTGTGACTAGCTTAGAAGTATTATTACGTGACTATAGGATGGTTACACATCCAAACAATGACTATATCTTAAATGCAATATGGGCTAGAGGTAGCACTATAATAGCTTCAGATGAGAAAAATGCAATTCAATATATTAAGACTAATTATCTCTGTAATAATGATAGTCGAGATTTTAGGTGGTATTTATCAGAGTTTTTAATTACCTATTTAACGGAAACTACTTTATATACAAAAAGTTTTATTCAAGAGCTATGGAAATTCTTCAATGACCCTAAATTAGAGGATAATCTATGTGCTAAAGAGTATAGAAGAATAATAAAGTCCACAATATACGCTAATGATTGGGAAGAAGAAGATTGGGTCGGTATTCCTGAAGAGGATCTATACATGAGATGTAAATTTGATGACTATATAAATATGACCTAACATTATTTAGAAATAAAAAAGTAGGCTTTTTAAGGCCTACTTTAAAAATAAATAAATTAAATTAACAAGCAAATTCCCTGCCACACCAGCACCAATCAAATATTGAATGCGACTAATATTATACAACGGCTCCGTTAAACTGCCTTCCAAACGCTTCAATCTATGAATATTAGTATTTTGCGTATCCGTAATAAGATTAACAATCGCTTGCTTACCCTTCGCAACCTCATTAAGCTGGCTATCAATAGCGCCATTATAGTTATTGACAGCAGTAGAAAGCATAACAAACTTACTTTCGATATCGGCTAACTTACTAACCGTAGTCTCATCCAAATTATTAATACGATTATTGACAGTCTTAACAACCTCAACAGAAAACCTATCAGTTGAAGCAATTAAGCGGCCAACTTCATCCTCATATTGCCCCATAAGACGCTCCAATTCGCTAATACAGCTACTAATCTCACTACTAATTTCACTACTAACATCAGGCACATCAACAATACCAACCTTATCCACCAATTGAATTAAATTATTCGGCTCGTCAGCAGATTGCGTAGTTTTCTCAAAATTAAAATTTTTAATATCACCCATCATATCACCTCTTAACATTCTTATAAAAAAATAACTACCTTATTTGTACTATAAATGACAGTTAATAAATTATTGCCTAACGATAAAGCAATTATTCACACATATTGATATTAGCTATGGCACATATTATAAAAGAAGGAGTGATACGATGCAAAATGAAATAGCACAACAAATAGAAGCAGTAAAAAACAATGCAGCGCAACTAGAGTTTATAGAAAATCCCACTGAACAAGTGATACTTGAGGCAATTAACAACCGTAGCTGGGCAATTAGATTTGTGAAAAATCAAACCGAGCAAATGAAATGGCTAGCATTGCAAGATGATGCGCATACATTATGGTTTATAGAAAATCCGACAGATGAAATGAAGTGGGCGGCAATCAATAAAAATAGCTGTGCAATTAAATACATTGAAAACCCTACGGAGGAGATGAAATGGGCTGCCATAAACAAAACGTCTGGCGCAATAAGGTGTATAGAAAATCCTACTGAAGAGATGAAATGGGCTGCTATAAAAAAGGATGGCTGGACAATTCGAATGATTGAAAATCCCACGCAAGACATGCAATTAGAAGCGATTAAGCAAAACTGCTTCGTAATAGGTCATATAGAAAAACCTACTGATGAAATGAAATGGGCTGCAATCAACCAATCCGGATATGCGATTTACTTAATAGAAAATCCTACACAAGCAATGGAGCAAGCAGCAGCAGTTAACATGCCATGTGCGATAGACTTAATAGAAAATCGTGTGCAACAAAAATGAGAGCCAGCAGCAGCAGCCATGTCATATGCGATAAAAATTTAAAGAGGATACAATATCCTCTTTAACAATCACCTACAAACAATAAGCTGACCGGCCGTATTAGCATTAGTAGCACAAAACGTATCCATAAACCTATCCATCATCAGATTATCAAGCCCTAAATCATCCACGATAAAAACGTAATCTTGCGCCACAAACAGCATATCAAGCACATCCATAAGTCGTCGCGACTGATGCACATTAGCATAACCAGCCTTAATTGCATAATAATCAACATGCAAATCAGCAAAATCTTCATGGTCAATCAGCAACTTGCTAACTTCAAACAAACCGCGCAACAAATTTACAAAATTAATATCTAGCGGATTAGGAGTAGCTTGCAAAATGGCTTTAATATGCTGATGCAGCTTGGGATAATGGCATTTAAGACATTCGGCTTGCATCATATCCGACATCTGTTCCTCAAAATCCTTAACCGCTCTAGGCATCTCTTCCAAACACGCAAAAAATGAATTACAAATATCAGATTCGTTTGTAACGCACGGCGGCACAACTATTAAGTTAGATTTAAACCACGTAAAGAGGTCATTAAAAACATCAAACTCATCATCACCAACTACATCATCACCAAGCTGCGCAAGCTGAGGCAACACTAACTTGCCATGCTCCTCAACATTACTAACACAATGTTCAACGACTTTCTTAAACATAGCCTGATTACCATAATCAAAAAACAAATCATCCTCATAAAAAGCTTGGTTAGATGCAAACTCCAGTTCATAGATAGGAATAAGCTCGCCATGATAAACTTGATACAACCATTCAGACACAATCTTATTAGTATGAAAATTAACTCTAAAACCATAGTTATAAGTGTGCTTGTTTAGTACTATTTCGTAGCTAAACAACGTAGTCGGCGTAATTTTATCGTAATTTAATACTGCCACATCTTCCATTCCATGCGTAATAATTTTAGCTCCGGTTGCTATTGCTGTAATTAAACTTGCAGTGTCCACTTGCGTAGTTTCATCTAGGATATTGTATTTCAATAACACTTCTTGTTCATACATACTAAACTCAACCCTTTTATCAAGAGACATAAAGTTTTCTACCTTAAATGTCGCTAGCATACATCACCTCAAAATTAATAATATATTTGTCAGTGTGCCCCATTATGTTGTGTATTAGTCATTAATACATTGAGCATCTTAACTAGCCTTTGCAGTAGTAACTTTATTCACATCTGCAGCAATATCTTGACTAACAGCTGTATTCACCGCTGGGCTAACATTTGCAGCAACATCTGTATTCACATCTGCAGCAGTATCTTGACTAACGTCTGCAGTAGCATTCGTAAACAAATTCTTACGCAACATGCTATACAAAAATATCGTTATCACACACGTTATCACATCAGCAATAGGCTGCGCTGCAATTAATCCATTAATGCCTACAACGCTACCTAAAATATATACTAGCGGTATATAAACAATCCCTTGACGGCTTGTGTTTACTATCAACGAATAAGAAGCGGCACCAGCAGCTTGTAATGCACTAGAAATAACAATAAACATTCCAATTAACGGTCCTGTCGATAGCATAATTTTTGAAAATGAAAACGCATAATCAAAAGCTGCTGCATCAGTTAAAAAGGCGGAAACGATAGGTGTTAAAAATAAATAGCATACAGCAGTTAACACGCCGCTAAATGCAAAAGCAAATAATACAGAAAATCTTAATAGCTCCTTATAACGCGTCTCATCTTTAGCCCCAATCGCAAAACCAAGTAAAGGCTGCGCACCAAGCCCAATTCCTATACAAATCATACTAGTAATCATAGTAACTTTAGTAGCAACGCCAACGCCAGCAATAGCTAAATCGCCGTATTGCGCCATCTGGATATTTAAAATCATTTGTGATGCGCTAGTGAAAACAGTAGTAAGCGAAGCTGGAATGCCGATAAGCAAAACGTTTTTTAAAATACCTTCAGCAATCGTAAAATCCTTAATTTTAGTACTCAAAATGCTGTTTCCTTTAAATATGTATACAAGATAATAAACGCCACCGCAAATATTCCCAATCATAGTTGCGATTGCAGCACCTTCAACACCTAAACCAAGCCATAGAATAAGCACCGGGTCGAGCGCAATATTTACTGCGTTACCTATAAGCATACCAATCATAGCTTTTTTTGCCTGATTTTCAGCCCTAAGGATATTAGAATAACAGTTAGAAATTATAATAAAAGGTCCACTTAAGCACAAATATTGCAAATAAGTCTTCACCATTGGTGCCACATCACCACTTGCGCCGAGCATATTGACAATCGCATCTGCACCAACAAACATTGCCGCAGATAATAAAACGCCTATAACGATACAGCACCAGTAACAAAATGAAGAAACCTTTTTCACTAAACCGTCATTGCCACTTCCCAAACTTCTTGATATTAACGAAGTTCCACCTATCCCAAAAATATTCCCCATAGACAGCAGTATTAAAAATATTGGTGTTGCAATCGAAACTGCTGCCACTTGCAATGGGTCGCCAGTTTGCCCGATAAACAATAAATCCGCAATGTTATAAACGAGCGTCATAACCATAACCAACATGGCTGGCACCACATTAGCCAAAACCACCTTCTTTACAGGTAAGTTGCTATTCATAAAAATTCCCCTTTCGATAGATATTTAGTACAATAGTATGATATTCCTATAAACTCAATATTATGCTATTAAATCTGTGACTATCTGTACCAATATTTCTACTGAAAACGCTAGATAATTTAGCAAAATTAATGATACATAGCTACCATATAAACTAAATCAACAATACCATAGTATTAAAAGTTAAATTTGCTAGTTAATATTAAAAAAAAGCGCCAAAGTTGCATGTTTGGACAAATTAAATGCGTATATGTTACAATTAACATTATAAAACTTGAAAGGAAGTCATTATGGTATTATTATCAACACAAAACATATCAAAAGTTTACGGCGAGAAAGTAATATTTAAAAACCTAAATCTGACAATAAACAGTGAGGATAAGATTGGTTTAATAGGAATAAATGGAACGGGGAAGACTAGTTTATTGAAGCAAATTGCTTTGCTAGATACACCAGATAAAGGGGAGATAATAACGTCCAACCAATTGGATGTTGAGTATCTGCCCCAAACTCCTGATTTTGATGACGAAAACACAGTAATTGGGCAAATATTTAAAGGTAATTCGCCGTTTATGAAAGTTTTACGCGATTACGAATTGACAGTTGAAATGTTAGCGTTAAATCCTAACGACGAAACTCTGCAGGCCGATTTGATTACACTAAGTGATAAAATGGATGCAAATGATGCTTGGCAAGTGGAAAGTGAAGCTAAGTCAATTTTAACTAAGCTAGGGATAACAAATTTTTTGCAACAAGTTAAAGAGCTATCTGGCGGTGCTAAAAAAAAGATTGCTTTAGCTGGCGCATTAATTCGGCCATGTAATTTATTGATTTTGGATGAACCAACTAACCATTTAGACAACGACACAATTATGATTTTGGAAGAGTTGCTTAAAGCGAAAAAGTGTGCAATCATAATGGTTACTCATGATAGATACTTTCTAGATAGGGTAACTAATAAAATTGTGGAGCTAGATGGCGGCAATTTATATACGTATGAAGGCAATTATAGCACATTTATAGAGCTAAAGGCACAGCGCGAAGCTTCTCAAGCTAAGATGGATGATAAAAATCATGCTTTATATAAACAAGAACTAGAATGGATGCGAAGAGGCGTTGAAGCAAGGCGCACTAAGCAAAAGGCGCGTAAGGATAGGTTCTATGAGCTAGAAAATAATTTAGCGAGTAGAAATAAAGATGAGTTATCAATTGACCTGGCTACTAGCAGACTAGGTAAAAAGGTAATTGAAATGACACAAGTAAGTAAAAAGTTTGGTGATAAATACGTGCTTAGAGAATTTAGTTATGTATTTAACCGCAACGAAAGAATTGGTATAATTGGTAGTAACGGTATCGGCAAATCTAGCTTACTAAATTTAATCACGAGTAATCTAAAGGCCGATGCTGGTGCCATTGAAATTGGCGATACAGTTAAAATTGGATATTACACACAAGAGAATATAGGGCTTGATAATACAAAGCGAGTAATAGATTTTATAAAAGACAAAGCTTCGTTTATAGAACGTAAAGACGGCTCGTATGCATCAGCTAGTAAGATGCTAGAAACGTTTTTGTTTAATTCGAGTATGCAATATACACCGATAAGTAAATTATCTGGCGGCGAAAAGCGTCGGTTATATCTGCTAAGTGTGCTAATGGAGGATATAAACGTGTTGCTACTAGATGAGCCAACTAATGATTTGGACATTCAGACGTTGCAGATACTAGAAAATTTTATTGATAATTTCGATGGCCCTGTTATAGCTGTATCGCATGATAGATATTTTCTGGATAGGATTGCAGATAGGATATTTATATTTGAAGGCGATGGCAACGTTAAAAATAGCGTAGGCAACTATAGCGATTATGTTGCGTATAGAAAAACTATAACTATTGAGCAACAAGCTGTAGTTAAAGAAGCGCCTAAGCGTGTTCGCGAAAATAAGAAATTGAAATTCACATTTCAAGAGCAACGCGAGTTTGAGACTATAGAAGATGATATAGCGCAGTTAGAAAACCAAATCGCACAAGTGGAAGCTCTAATGATAACTCATAGCACAGATTATGAAAAGCTACAGCAATTGGAATTAGAGAAAAATACGCTTGATAAAAAACTAACATTTATGATGGATAGATGGGAGTATTTGACTGAATTAAACGAGAAAATTTTAAATAGGATTAAATGAGAAAGTAAAGGCATATATTAAATTGTGAAAAGCAAACAACAAAAATATTGTGCAATTGAAGGGAGATCATATTATGACAATAAGCTCACAACATATGGACAAACTTGAGGAAGAAGACGTTCTTTATACAGGTACACAGCTTGATATTAAATTTTCTATTGTAAAAGGAGATAAAATAGGCTTAATTGGAGATAACCAAACTAGGACGCAGGCTTTAAAAGACATTGTGGCAGAGAAAGACAACGAGTTGACAATTCAATACTTGCCTACTCTATCGGCTTTTGAAGAAAATGATTTGGAACAAGCGTTTAATATGAATAACGCAATAATCCCAAACATATTTAGCGATGAAACGTTAAGGGAGTATATGCTGACAGCAGAATTGCTAGCGTTAAGCCCCGATGATAAGGAGCTGCAAGAGAATTTAAACAGGCTTAGTGATGATACAACTGGGCTAGCACAGGAAGCTAT
This sequence comes from Candidatus Parepulonipiscium sp. PG-Nuni2H_MBin01, assembly GCA_001994995.1. GTDB lineage: Bacteria > Bacillota > Clostridia > Lachnospirales > Cellulosilyticaceae > Parepulonipiscium > Parepulonipiscium primum. Next base: position 9,111 of record MDJM01000004.1, read on the forward strand.
GGAGTTGTTCACAAAATTTAGAGTGACAAATCTTAGGCGCAAAATAAATGAGCTGTCTTTTGTGGAGAAGAAGAAAGTTGCATTAGTAAAAGTGTTAGTGCATCCATGCGATTTGTTGCTATTAGATGAGCCTACTAATTTTTTGGATATAGACGATATTGTAGTGCTGGAAGAAAATTTAGTAAAAAAAGAGTGCGCAATAGTGTTATCAACGCATGATAGGTATTTTCTGGACAATATAGTAACTAAAATAGTTCAGCTAAAAGGCACTGTAGTATGTCAAGGCAATTACAGTAAATATGTAGAGACTAGCAATAACCCTTTGTTTCAGCAAGAATGCGAGTGGATGAATAAAGGTGTGCCAGCGAGTATAATAAAAGCTAGAATTGTCTCAAATGTAAGTAAGCGTAAAGTAATTGATTTAATTGGAGTAAGTAAAGCATTTGGGGACGTATGCGCTTTAAAAGATTTTAGTTATACGTTCAAACAAAAAGAGCGAATTGGGCTAATTGGTAGCACAGGGACAGGGAAGTCTACGTTGCTAAACGTAATGTCAAAAGCGTTTTCGCCAGATAGCGGTGCTATAAAAATTGGCGATGTAATAAAGATTGGCTATTTCACACAATCTAGTCCAGGCCTTGACATAGATACGCGTGTAGGAGGGTTTTTTAAAGTTAAAGACATGGTGCTTAAAAACAAAGGTGCAGAACTAGGGCGCAAATTGTTAGCATCATTCGCAAGCTCTATTCCAGAAGGAATGGAAGATGTATGTATAAACGAACTGCCAACAGACGAAAAGAGGCAATTATATTTACTGAGCCTATTAATTGGCGATGTAAATATCTTATTACTTGATGAGCCGACTAATAACTTGGACATGCAAACAGTGCAAGTGTTGGCCGAGTATGTAGCAAATTTTGAGGGACTTGTAGTAGTAGCATCAAATGACAGATACTTTTTGGATAGAGTAGTAGATAAAATTTTAGTATTTGAAGGTGAAGGAGTAATAACACCGTTTGTAGGAAACTACACAGATTATAAAGAAAGAGTATTGGAATCATCAACAAAATAAATAACAAACAAAAGGGGCTCTCAATTCAATAGAGCCCCCCTTTTTTATGGTTTATTACTTACGAGTAACGTTAGACGCTTGTGGTCCTCTGTTTCCGTCAGTGATGTCGAATTCAACTTCTTGTCCTTCTTCTAAAGTCTTGAATCCTTCGCTTTGGATTGCTGTGAAGTGTACGAAAACATCGTCACCATCTTCTCTTTCAATAAATCCAAATCCTTTTTCAGCATTAAACCATTTTACTTTACCTGTCATTACACTAGGCCTCCTTTATTATTACTGCTAAAACACTGTTAATTCAAAACGTCAATCGGTCTTATATAAAAGAGGCCTGAGTGCGTTCCTGATACCAATATTTTAACTTGCATTATTAGAATAACACATAATAGATTAATAATCAAGGCATAATTATTTTATTTCCATGGAAGAATGTAAAAAATTATTTTAAATTTATTCACTTTCTACAGAAATGCTATTATTGCGCTATTTAGTTGCAATGTTGTATTTGCTAAGCCTAATACGATATAATATAATGTTTGGTAATATAAATACAGCCTGTATGGAAAGTGTGTAAAACATGACTCCCATAGTTAAGGCAATAATATTTTCCATAATATACATAGGAATAAATACAATCTGACTAAATATTACTGCTAACACTATACTGAAGGTTACAGTAACACACATATCAACTCCTATGTCTAGTATGGAAATTGAATGTGACTTTACATAGAAGCGTTTAATTGCTTGGTAAAGCAATACGCTAACTACAACTAGTGCTACACTAATGAAGTGTTGCTGGGTAGTTATTATCCAGATTTGTGATAACATTAATATAGCGAAGATAATTAATACTTCAAACATAACGAGTGCCTTCATAATTACACCCCTCTCCCGTAGTATTCAGCCATTTGGAGTATACCCCCATTTAATTTATCTTATACACATTTTGGAAAAAAATTTTTTTGACATTGCATATTCTGGGTTTTTAGCATAAAATAAAATCACTACGGTTTTATAAAAAGGTGTAGGGGCCGCAGGCCCCGAACTTAAAGCTTGCGAAACCGTATATCTTGAAAGGAGTTTTGTTATGAAACAATATAAAAACTTAGTGCAATATATTTTAGACAATGGAACTACTAAAAAAGATAGAACTGGTGTTGGTACAATTAGTACTTTCGGCTACCAAATGCGTTTTAATCTGCAAGAAGGGTTTCCTCTTGTTACTTTAAAATCCACTTACTTTAAAGGAATTGTTCATGAACTGCTGTGGTTTCTAAAAGGAGATACAAATATTAAGTATCTAAAAGATAATGATGTAAACATTTGGAACGAATGGGCGGACGAAAATGGAGATTTAGGCCCTGTATACGGCGCTCAGTGGCGTGACTGGGACGGGATTGACCAAATTTCGTTGGTTATTAACGAAATTAAAACTAACCCTGATTCTAGAAGGCTTGTTGTTAACGCGTGGAATGTTGGTATGCTGCCTAAAATGGCTCTGCCGCCATGTCATATGTTTTATCAGTTTTACGTCGCTGATGGAAAATTATCTTGCCAATTATATCAACGCTCAGCCGACACATTCTTAGGAGTTCCTTTTAACATTGCAGTGCGTCCGTAAGATAATAACTTATCGCGGTATTTAATTAATCGTGTGGATTGCAACACTCTAAGAGAACAGCCTAAAATGAATTACTCTTATTACTAATAACCTTATCCTTGACCGAAAGGAATATAGGGGAGCATAGCATGGTTATAAAGGCACAAGTCAACTAATGGTTAATGTTGCGACTAAGTGTCGAGGTAAAATAAACATAAATAAGGATAAATGCTAAACTGCGTGAAGAATAAATCGAGGAAGGTTATTGAAACTCATACCGAAAGACCATTGAGACGGTGTGTATCTTGAACTATATAAGTATGATGCAATTGCTTGTATATTAGGCTTGCAAGATATCCAGCTATAAAGATTGAAAGTTCTATCCGACATTATGTTAAGCTATTAATTATTTACTAAACGGAGATTGCCTAAGTCGTACTATTTTATTTATATAAAAAAATAATGTATGATAAGGTAACAGAAACCTCATAGTAGTCCGAGCTAAGGAAAGCTTAGTACATGGCGAAGGAGGTTAGTCTATCGGTCTAAAACAAATTCAGGAAGGTGCGTGATGCACATGAGAAATCCAAAAATGGTATTAGACAGTCTAACACTAAATGCATTTAAAGAAAATTATCAATATAGTAGATTATATAGGAATTTATACAATCCACAATTTTACTATATGGCGTATAATAAATTAAGCTCCGGTAATATAACTGAAGACTGTGTGATATATAAGCTAATAGAAAGCATTAAAGATGAAAGCTATAAACCTAAAGCGTTATCTAATATAATAGAAGATAATATGGTACAAGAAATCATAAGAACTATCTTGCAAAGCATATATGAACCAAAATTCTCTAAAAACTCACATGGTTTTAGGCCAAATAAAAGTTGCCACACTGCGCTATCACAAATTTCTAAATTCAACGAGGTTAAATGGTATGTAGTAGGAGAGATAGAAGATTTCTTTAATAACATTGACCATCATATACTAATCAGTATACTAAGAGAATCTATTAAAGATGAAAGATTTATAAATCTTATCTGGAAATTTCTAAAAGCACGCTACGTTGACATGTGGCACTACAATAATAGCTATTGTGGAACTCCTCAAGGTAGTATTATTGGCCCTATTCTAGCCAATATATATTTAGATAAGCTAGATTGTTATATTGAACAACATATAAATTGCTATACACGATATGCAGATAAGTTTTTAATAGGCGTGATAGGTAGTAAACAAGATGCTATTGCATTTCAGCAAAATATAAAAATGTTTTTAAATGACCATCTAAAACTACAATGCGCAGATGGTAAAACGCTAATTAGTGATGACAAAGTCAGGTTTTTAGGATATGATATTGCCATAAACAACGCCTGCACGCGTAGGCTATTTATGCCACAAGAAGCTTGGTTATCCAAACTCAAAGAATATAATGCTATGGATATTGTGCAGCACAATGGAAAAGAAGTATGGAAGCCAAAGCACCGAGCTTATTTAATTAACCGCGATAATTTAGATATATTTAAAGCTTACAACGCACAAATAAGAGGCCTATATAATTATTATAGTTTAGCCGTAAACGTAAGTAGTCTAAATGCATTTTACTATATAATGAAATATAGTTTCGCAAAAACAATGGGTTGTAAATATAAAATATCTGTTAGACAAGTATACCGTAAGTTTAGCATAGATGGGAAACTAGCACTAAAATATGATACAAAACAAGGCCCGAAAATATATTATTTTTATAACCAAGGTTTTAAAACATGCGAGCTAAAAATGTTAGATTGATAGATTGTGAGCCGTATACAGGGAGACTTGTAAGTACGGTTCTGGGGGAGAGTTCCTAAAAACGTTAGGTGCTTATCCCATTCGTATGCATTGCTTATTCATATGGTGGCTCATGTTTGCGATTTGGAGCCTTTTGAATTAATTCACACTATTGGTGATGCCCATTTATACCTTAATCATATGGACCAAGTTAATGAAATGATGTCACGCGAGGTTTGTAGTTTGCCTAAAATTAAAATTAAGCGTAAAGTTGATAGCATATTTGAGTTTAAGTATGACGATTTTGAGCTTATTGATTACAATCCTCATCCGGCAATTAAGGCTGAGGTTGCAGTATGATTTCAATGGTAGTTGCGTTAAGTCGTAACAATATAATCGGGGATAATAATACGCTTCCTTGGCACATTCCAGAAGACTTGCAGTTTTTTAAGCAGCTTACAACTGGTCATACGATTGTTATGGGCAGGAAGACTTTTGATAGCATTGGTAGAGCTTTGCCTAATCGTAACAATGTAGTGCTTACTAGAAACTTATCTTTTAATGTCGATGGCGTTAACACAATAACGGATTTCAATGAAGTTTTTAGCATGCCAGATGAAGTTTTTATTATTGGTGGTGGTGAAATTTATAATCTGTTTATGCCATATACTCATAAACTCTATATTACTTTAGTTGATAAAGTCATAAAAGGCGATACTAGCTTTCCTAACTATGATGAGTTTATATGTATAAAAGAAGTGCCAAAACAAGATACAAGCTGTGAATTAGATTATACGTTTACCCAATGGATTAGAAAATAAATTAAATTTAAAATAGCCAATCACATTCTAAAAAGTGGTTGGCTATTTGTGTACTTTAGTATATATTTATATTGACTTTTACCAATACATGTAGTATAAATAAAGTAGAAGGGGGAGATGCTCAATGAAAATGAAGTTAGGAGATGCTAAATTACTTTTACTTGGCGTTTTATTTATACTAGTTGTTATATACATGACAATAACCTCAATTGCATTAATTGATAACACCACTGCATCATTTATTAGCGATATGCAAGGTGATGACATTATATTTCAGTTTCTAGATGACTTAGAGCTTTTAAAAGATACGGGGGATGTTTTAGCTAGTAATGACGTAATAATTAAAGCTTCTCAAAACATTTCACAAGGGATTGATGTTGAAGAGAATGCACATATTTTGATGGAAAACATAAGTAATTATATATCCATTATGACTAATTTAAGTTTTATTAGGTCCATTTCTATATCTAATATACAAGAAGAAATTATCGTTACTGATGTACTTTTTGTCGAAGATTATCAAGTATTAGAACGACCTTGGGTGGAAGAATGGATGTTATCAGCAGATAGAGCGACTTTAACTAACGTATATGGTAATGATTCAGGTGATATGTTAACTAGTAGTGTGGTTAAGTTTATAGTTGACCCAGATACAGACGAAGCATTAGGAGCAGTGTTACTAAACATTTCTTTAGAAGATTTCATTCGTAAACTAGAAGCGGATTATCGTATAGCTGATATTGATATATTTTTAGAGCATACTAATGGGGTAATTTATTCTTTTAACGATGAAATACTATGGACTGCTGATATTGGAGTAGATTTTGAGGCTCATTATAATAGCAATGATTTCTCTATGCTAGCTTATTCTTTTGAAGATAATGATATTGAGCTAACTTTATTGGCCGATTTAGCATCTATAAAAGAGAATGAGTATGTAGCGCAAAATAGCGAGTATGTTGTACATAGAATTTTATTATTAACCTTTTCGATTACTGTTATCATTTTAATTGTTTTGACTGTGTTATTACGACCAGTTTTTTCGGCTATAAACAGTCTAATGAATATTATCGCAGAGCTTGGTGAGGATTATCCTGAGTTTACTGGTATTAGTCAAGTTGAGGTTATGGCTAAGTTTATTGAGCAGAGTCTGCCTAAGAAAATTAAATATCTGATTTATTATGATGAGCTTACAGGGCTTCCTAATAGAAAGATGTTTAAGTCGTTATATAGAACCTTTACTAATAGCAATTCCACATTTGTTATTATGCTGATGGATATTAAAAACTTTAAGGGTATAAACGATTCTTGCGGGGATGAAATTGGAGATAAAGTTTTAATTGATATAGGTGAGAAGTTAACTTCAGCGCTTTCAGGTACTGATGGCACTGTAGTTCGTTACTCTGGAGATGAGTTTATAATAATTGTAAATAATGAGCAAGTAGGTAATAATATTGGGGAATTCTTTGAGAATGAAATTTTTCCAAAGTTTGAAGAACCTTTTATTTACCCTGATAAGAAGCCACTGCAGATTAGCTTTAATTCTGTTGCTATTTTAAGTCCGTTAGAATGCGGTTCTGAGGATGATATGATTACTAAAATTTATGTTATGCTTAGAAAATGTAAAGAATTAAATACTTCACGTTTACTTTTATTCAATAATGCGGTTTATTCTATTTATGTTAATGAAGAGCGCATTAAGGCTTCTCTAAAAGGAGCTATTGAAGATGAGGAGTTTGTTGTTAACTATCAACCTATTGTGGATGGTAACAAGAAAGTTCATAAAGCTGAGGCATTAATTCGTTGGTTTAGTAAAGATTTAGGTTTTATTCCGCCTGATAAGTTTATTTCAGTGGCAGAGCAGACTAGATTAATTATTAACCTGGGTGATTGGATTATAGAGCGTGTTGCTAAAGATTTAAAGACTTTATTTGAGCGAGGTTGTCCGGTACAAATTTCTATCAATATTTCTCCTATTCAAATTATGGAGGATGACTTTGTTATTAAAGCCAAAGGGATTTTTGATAAATACGGTATTGAGTATAATTACATTTGTTTTGAGATTACAGAATCTATTTTGCTTGAAGATAGAGGTGTAGTAAAACAAAATATTGTTGCTCTAAAAGCTTTAGGCATCCAATTAGCTTTAGATGACTTTGGAACTGGCTATTCTTCGTTTAGCTATTTAAAAGAGTATAACTTGGATATAATTAAAATAGATAAGGTTTTTGTTGATAATGCATCAGATAAGGAATTTGCTATTATTGATGGGATTAGTCGTATTTCTAACGCATTAGGAATGCAAATGGTGTTAGAAGGAATTGAAACACAAGATCAGTTTGATGGGTTACAAAAGTTTGGTCTTATTCAAGGTTATTATTTTTCTAAACCGGTAATTTGGAATGAGTTTATTAAATTTTTATAAAAAAAAAAGAGTGGCTATTACTAGCTACTCTTTTTTTTTACAGTGGTGGGAGAAGGATTCGAACCTTCGAAGGCTGAGCCAACAGAGTTACAGTCTGCCCCCTTTGGCCACTCGGGAACC
>MDJM01000005.1 GCA_001994995.1 Candidatus Parepulonipiscium sp. PG-Nuni2H_MBin01
TATACAACAACCGTAGGGACTACGGGGATAGCTTGGTTATGCTTAGTCGGTTGCGACTATCGACCAAGAACCCTGTGACTTTAGTCATGGGAGGTTCAGATAAACGACTTAAAAGTACGTGGTATAGATGGTAGTAGTGATTTATCGGTGGATTAATTAGCGACAGTGATGTTAAATTAAGTAGAAGATAAGCACTACTTTAATATTTATCTATATACTCCTTGATACAATGAGTAGTAGGAATAACTTTCCTACTACTTTTTTTTGGATAAAAATTCGTCAGACAACCTATCATAAATATAAAAAAAATATGTATAATAAAAGAGTAATAATTTAAACAAAAAGGAGTTGGCATAATGGCAACGAGATTGACTGAAATTCATATAATAGACAAGAATGAAGAAAATATGTTAAAAATAATAGATATATCAAGACGAAGTATATTAAATGTGAGGTCATTCTTCTACAGAGGCCTTAATGATAATAATGCAATGTTTAAGCCTCATGTAAAGTTAACAATAAATGAGGCCTATAAGCATTTGGGAGATATTGGCGTGCCACATGCTATATATTATGACAAATTAGAAGGCGAGTTTTTTGAATTTACGTTTGGACGGGACGACTTTGAGATTTATTATTATGCTGGCGGAATTATAGAAGTGTATAATAAAGGGATAAGATTGTCCGTATTTACGGTGCTAGATGAGGACGTGGAGTTTAGTATGAAAACTATACCAGTAAGCGAGGATACAAGAGGGCCGTATGAAGGAGTAATTCCGGCGACAAGACCTATGCTAAGAGAAAAGCTACTTAACCTAAATCAGACTGAAGGCGAATTTTTATGCACCGACTTATCTAACCCTAGAGTGATTAAAAAACAAGATGAGAGGGCTTGCTTGCATAAATATATTATTCTGCAAAATAAAGTACTAGAAAATAGAACCGTAGTAGATGTAAATAAATTTGAACGCCCCTTTATTGAATATATTACATCGGTAAATAGCTTTGTAATAACCCAGCATGCATATGAGGTAGTATCTGTATATAACCCTTATTCAAACTTAGTGTATGTGGGACAATGTAAAACTGATAACTTTAAAGATACCGAGCTAGAAGAGGTGGAAGATAAGAATTTGATGGTGGAATATAGAGTGGCAAACGCTATGTTTAATAACAATAGAAAAGTGAGCGAAGTGGCCAACGATATTATGTCATATATAACTAAACCAGCGCAGCTAGAACTGCTAAATAAATATAGAACAGTAAAGATGCTAAGGACAGTGTTATCAACGGATAAAGCGATTAATGAATTTGTGGCAGATGATTATAGACGAGACTTTATTAAAAAGTTAGCTTATAATGCAGCGCTAGAAAAGACGGTGATAATGGGGATAAATGGTATAGACAATGTGTTTTACAACGAAATAATAACGGGCAACTATAGCTTATCAGTTGCTAATGAGGGATATATAAAATTGATTAACAATAGGACAAAGGCTATATATATATTAATAACAGATAGGACATATAACCAGAAGCATTATGAATATCTCACTAAAGATTTTACATTAGCTCCAAATTATGATTGGCTAGATAGAAAAAAGCGTACTATACACTAGTAGAAACAGCTGATAGTTATTCTATCAGCTATTTTTTTTATTATCAAACTTAAGTCCATTGGATATAATATATGATAGGCTGTGAAATCCATAGGACGCAGTACCCACACCCGGCGGAAATCGCTAGCCTGAGTATTTATTGCTATAAACTTTAAGCAAGCAGCAATAAGGAGGTGATTAACATGAATTTTTCGCACATTGCAGATATACTAACTAAAAAAATTTTGGGGTGGCCTGAAAATCCCGTTGTTCCTACATTTGCCGACTTGCAATTCTCATCATTTGAAGGGGAACCATTGTTACTGGATTTATATCTACCTACTTGCTCTAAAGCCGAAAGTTATCCTGTTATTATTTTTATCCATGGCTGTGGATGGCTGGCAGGTGATAACAAACTTATAGAACCGGGAGTATTTAAATTTTTGGATAAGGGATTTGCAGTAGCAAGCGTAAGTTATACATTAACAGCTAATGCATACTGGCCTATTCAAGGTCAGCAAATTAAAGGCGCGGTTAGATGGTTGCGTAGTAATGCAAAGGCTTATAATTTAGATGCGAATAGATTTGTGGCGTACGGCGGGTCATCGGGTGGCCAGTTAGCTAGTTTTTTAGGTACTACTAACGGTATTACTGAATTTGATATTCCGGAGTTTGGTGACATTAGTATTAGTAGCGCTGTGCAAGCAACTATCGCGCTATATGCGGTTACTAATTTGGTAGAGGAGCAGCCTACTTTTAGTAGCGCTATGTTTACTAAATTTTTGGGTGGCAAAGCTGCTAAAAATCAGGATATTGCTATTAATGCTAGCCCTATTTTTCATATTTCTAAAGAAACTACTACTCCTTTTCTGCTAATGCATGGTGATAAAGATACTGTAGTTTTACCGGCGCAAAGTATTGAGTTTAAACATGCTTTAGAGGAAGAAGGAATTTATTGTGAGCTGTATATATTAGACGGTGTAGGTCATGTTGCTTTTGAATTTAACGAGGAAGTTGCTTTTATTAGAATGCTTACTTTTATTAATAAAATTTTAGCTATTTAACTCATAGGTAGGGTCAAGGGACAGAGTCCCTTGGATGCCCCATGACTATTTTTTCTATATCAAAATAAAATATAAAAATAAAAAAATAAAATAAAAAAAGAAGGAATAGTCCCTCTTTTTTCAATACTTTATGTTATTATTTTAAACCACCCACAAAATTTTGCGTCCAATATCGGCCAGTAGGCTCATATCCAACGCCAATTATAGTAAACGATTCACTTAGCATATTTGAACGGTGGCCATCACTATTCATCCAACCTTCAACAACCTCAGCAGGAGATATATATCCTTGCGCAATATTCTCGCCTGCGCTAACGGTCCAACTAATATCAAATAAATTGTATAAATCACTCATACTACCGTAAACCGGGCTTGTGTGAGACAATGTGTTGTGAATTGCCATATCTTCTGCCTTAGCTTGCGAAACTCCGCTTAATTCTTCGCTAAATTGCAAAGGCGCTAACCCTTCTTTTGCCCGTTCCACATTTACAAGAGCGCATACTTCGCGTGCAAAAGCAAGCACATAATTCACTTGTGCCTGACTACCAGCCGGTGTTACTTCGCCACCATTTAAATAATACGCCCCCACTTTTACCGGCTCAAAATAACTTAAGTCTATATCTTTAAAGTCGCTGGATATGGTAGCCCATATAATTTGAGGCTCGGCTAAGCTTGTTGAAGTAATTTCTATAGTGTTGTTTACCCCATATACTTTGCCTTCTAAAACCTCATCACTAGCTGTAACTTCAAATGTAATGTATTTTTTTATAATATCTTCAATTTCAATCAATGATTCATTAGTGCTATCCACTAAAATGGTAAGTTGATTACTTGTGATTTCAGGTGTATATGATAAGCTGTATAATAAAGATTTATCTACATCAGCCCCGTATGTTGCTAAAAAAGCTTCTAATAATTCTTTTTCGCCGCTTTGGTTATCGCGTGGTATGTTATTAACTAAGTTAGAATTGATTACACGATTAAGTAATGTAGCTATTTCGGCGCGAGTAATGTTGCCTGTCGGGTTTAGTGTTCCATCCGAATAGCCACTAAGTAATTCATGCGAAACTAGAATAGCAATTGCATCTTCTGCCCATGCCGAAATTGAAGCAGTGTCTGTAAACGTTGTATCTAAGTTGATGTTAGCGTCAATATCTTGCAATTGATACGCTTGTACAATGGCATAAGCAACTTCCTGTCGCGTTGCTAATTGGCTAGGATAAAAATTGCCATCAAAAAATGTATTCATATATCCAAGCTCGGTCACCGCCATTATAGCTCCCGAATACCACGCATCTTCTGCAATATCGGCAAATTTAATTTCGGCGCTTGGCGCTTCTAAGTCAAATAGTTTCGTTAACAAAGCTGCTAGCTCCGCTCTTGTAATACCATTATTTGGCTTAAAAGTCCCGTCAGTATATCCCCCAAAAACTCCATTTTGGGCTAGTTCCTCAATGTTTGACTGTGCCCAGTGCGCCTCTACATCAGAAAATGTAACTGTGTTAGCCATAATAGGAGTGCTTAATCCTATTGCTAAACATAATGCAAGTTGTTTCATAAATTTATTCATATTATTCTCCTTCATAAAAATGTGGTTCTGTTAATAAGATTTATTAAATTAATTCATTTTTTATTCCTATTTTGACGTACAAAATGTAAAATGTAAAACTTATGTAATAAAACTGTAATATTAAAAGAATACCATAAAAGCTTTCAGTCGGCAATATGAATTTATTAGGATAATTAGCACTTAAACCACAAAAAAAGCCACTATTATAGTGGCTTAAATATATCTTAATAAACTCTTATGCAACTCTATGTCTAATCCATTCGCTCTAATTTCATCTATAAATTCAATTATTACTCCTGACTCAATTTCATAATCAAATAACGCTAACATCCTAAATGACAACAGCTTAAGTAATGTGTCTTTTCGTTGTTCCCATTCGTTTTTTGTCGCTACGTATTTTGAAGTTAAGTCTACTATTCTAGTTAATATGCTTCTAACTTGCTCAATGTAGTTATCATACACTAAATCTACTAAGTTAATTTGTACAAATGTACTCGCAAACCTTTGTAATAAAGCGTCTAGTATACCGTTAATATAATCTTGGTTAAAGTTTTGCCTAAGCGTAGACATATCTAAATATTTACATAATCTAAGTTTGTAAAATTCAATAAAAGTTTCCAAGTCCCCTGCATTGTTTTCTGGCTCTATATAAAATAGTATTCTAAAAAATAAGTTCCATTGAAATTCCACGTTAATTACACTTTGGATATGATTTCCTATAATTAAGCTAAACGAATCGTGAAAGTCTAGCGGCCTTTCAAATTCCAGCTCGCGGTTAAAGTTAATAGCGTTATCGTCTATTTCATTAAGTCTATTTAGCACAGTAATAAATACTGAATTATACATATCCCCTACATTCGTATCAATTTCTCTAAACACATATTTTACAAGCGTATCGCATGACTTTCTAAAATCTACCAGCAGTCCTATATCGCGTTTCATACGCTCAGCAAACAGGTCATAGATAATTTTAGATAGCATAGTCTCCACCTGCGTTCTACGTGTATCAACTAAATTGTTATTTGCTCGCTCAAATTGATTTGTAATCAGCAGCAACTGTTGGTCTATAGTAGTTAAACTGTTTTTTATAGACCTCATTATATCCTTATAAAATCTATCTGCCAGCACGTAGTTATAGTTTTTATATATAACTTTATGCTCAATCTCGCTCCAAAATATATTAATAAGCGATTTAATTTGAAGCTCAAAATTAATAATTTGCCCTTGGTATAAGTATCTACCGTCAATACGATACATTCCTATTCCGTTTTTTTGCGATTTAGGCTGTTTAGTTCCTAATTCAAGCAACACATTAGGCATACTGTTATTATAAAAATAGTTATTATAACATTTGTGTGGATATTGAAAATGTGCTCGTACTAATTTAAATATAGCTTTCTCATCTTCTACAAATCTACATTCTAGCCTAACCCCTATTAAGTCGGATAAATTATCATATAGCCCATCTACAGTTTTATATTTATTATAATAGTCATGACGCAAAATCTTTTCTTTAAGGCTTTCACTTGATTTAACGCGCGAATTAATATTCAAATAGCCTTCACACTTATTAGCTATTATATTTACAAAGTAATATTCTATCTCCCTACAAGCTATATCTAGGTCAATTTTCATCTCATCTAATCTATCTATAACATCTGATGCATAGTTAAATATTTTTAATTCCATTAATATACACCTCCGGCTTAATAATAAAAAACCCTACTCAACAAATGGTTGGGTAGGGTATAAATTATTATTAAACATTTGCTTTTGCGGTTTCAACTAGTTGTGTAAATGCTGCAGGGTCGTGTATTGCTATATCTGATAACATTTTTCTATTCATTGTAATATCAGCCTTTTTTAACCCATTCATAAATCGGCTATATGACATACCATTCATACGTGCCGCTGCGTTAATACGCACAATCCAAAGTTTTCTAAAATCACGCTTTCTTTGCTTTCTACCAGAATATGAGTAGTTTAGAGACTTCATAACAGCTTGTTTTGCTGTTCTAAACTGTTTAGACTTAGCTCCTCTATATCCTTGCGCTAATTTTAATACTCTATTTCTTCTTTTTTTAGTTGCCATCGCACCTTTAACTCTTGCCATTCCCGTACCCTCCTACACGTTTAATAAACGTTTCATTTGTTTTTCATTTGATTTATCCACAAGTGCCGGATGTCTTAAGTTACGTTTTCTCTTAGGAGATTTCTTTGTTAAGATGTGACTTGTATATGCTTTAGATCTTTTTAATTTGCCTTTAGCAGTAACTTTAAATCTTTTAGCTGCTGCTCTGTTAGTTTTAATTTTTGGCATTGTAAACGTCCTTTCCAATTTGTATTATTTTGGAGATACTAATACCCCCATACTTCTTCCTTCCAGCTTAGGTTTTGCATCTGCTTCACCAAACTCTTTTAACTGTTCAACAGCCTGTTCCAAGAGTTCAACTCCTCTTTCTTTATGCATCATTTCTCTACCTCTAAATACAACAGATATTTTAACCTTATCTCCAGCAGATAGGAACTTTTGAGCGTTACGCAACTTTGTGTTAAGGTCGTTTACTTGAATACTTGCTGACAGTCTGATTTCTTTAATGGTAATAGTTTTTTGTTTTTTACGGGCTTCTTTATCTTTTTTAGCTGCATCAAATTTAAATTTGCCATAATCCATAATTTTGCATACTGGTGGTTTGGCTTGTGGAGCGATTTTTACTAAATCTAAATTTGCTTCGTTTGCTAGCCTCTGAGCTTCCCTACTTGGTACAATCCCTATTTGTTCACCGTCCGCTCCTATTAATCTTACCTCTTTATCACGAATTTGTTCGTTAATCATTGCCTCGTTAACCATTGCCTCGTTAATAATTGCACCTCCTGAAATTTTGTAGCGTTGATTTAGTGTAACGCACATTAAAAAAAAGTGGACAGACGTAACTACCCACTCATTCATCTTTATATATTATAGATAGATGACCTTACGAACTTCAGCGTTGTAAGGTGAGAAAGAATAGTTTCTACTTAGTCCTATTTTGTTTAACTTTAACAATACTATCATGCTTTATTTTAGGTGTCAAGGCTGCTTGGCTTTGTTTTAGCTAAATTGTTGTACGGGGACAATTAAACCATTTTAGTCGCATCAACAAATTTATCAAAATCTTGAGATGTCACAAGCTCTAATTTAAGTGCCGCCTCTTTTAATGTTATTTCGTTTTGATATGCGTATTTTGCTACTCTAGCCGCATTTTCATAGCCTATATGATGGTTTAGTGCTGTCACCAACATTAACGAATTATCTAAGTTAGCTTGTATATTTCCTATATTTGCGCTAATCCCTACTGCGCAGTTGTTATTAAAGCTAGTCATAGCTTCAGCTAGCAAATTTACAGATTGCAAAAAATCAGTTATGATTACTGGCATAAATACATTAAGCTGAAAATTACCTTGTGAAGCGGCAAATCCTATGCTTGCGTCATTACCCATCACTTTGCACACCACCATAGTTAGCGCCTCAGCTTGCGTTGGATTTACTTTACCAGGCATAATAGAAGACCCCGGTTCATTTTCCGGAATGCTAATTTCACCAATGCCACATCTAGGCCCGCTCGCTAGCCATCTTGTATCATTAGCGATTTTCATTAAGTTAGTTGCTAGAGCTTTTAAAGCACCATGCGTATGCACTATAGCATCTTTACTTGTTAGTGCGTGGAATTTATTTGGCGCGCTAATAAAAGCAAATCCAGTTTCTTTTTGGATTTCATTTGCCACTTTATCATCAAATCCCTTAGGCGCATTAAGTCCCGTTCCAACCGCTGTTCCTCCTAGAGCCAGTTCGTAAAGGTAATGTTCGCTATCTTTAATCATCAATTTAGTGTTTTGTAACATACTAACCCAAGCGCTAATTTCCTGCCCTAAAGTTAGTGGGGTTGCATCTTGCAGATGTGTTCTGCCGATTTTAATAATGTTTGCATATTTCTCAGACAGCGATTTAAGTGTAGTCGTTAATAGCTCTAATGCAGGGTATAACTTTTCATTTAATGCTTTAACAGCACTAATATGCATTGCTGTTGGAAAAGTGTCATTGGAGCTTTGACTTTTGTTAATATCATCGTTAGGGTGCACTTGTCTAACTTGATTGTTTTGATTAATATAATTAGCTATAACCTCGTTTACGTTCATATTAGTTTGCGTTCCAGAACCAGTTTGCCACACAACTAACGGAAAGTGCTCGTCTAATTTACCCTTTTGTATTTCATCGCACACCTTACTAATCTCTAACGCCACATCAGCCTCTAATTTGCCCATCTGGCAGTTAATGTTAGCACTAGCCTTCTTAACTATAGCAAACGCCTTAATAACTTCTTTAGGCATCTTCTCATTGCCTATTTTAAAGTTTTCCAAACTACGCTGAGTTTGCGCCGCCCACAATTTATCTTTACTAACTTTAATATCGCCCATTGTATCTCTTTCAATTCTATATTCCATGTCATATCCTTTCGGTTAATTTAGTTTTGCCACTCCAGTTTCAACAGCTGCCTTAGCTACATACTGTGCCACTCTCTCAGCAACTCTAGCGTCTAGCGCTGATGGTATAATATATTGTGTAGTTAACTCATCATGTTCAATAATGCTAGCAATAGCTTGCGCCGCTGCTATCTTCATTTGGTAGTTAATCTGTGTTGCGCGCACTTGTAACGCCCCTTTAAATATCCCCGGGAAAGCTAGCACGTTATTAACTTGGTTAGGATAGTCACTTCTGCCCGTTGCCATAACTTTAACTCCTGCCTCTTTTGCTTCATCATAACCAATTTCTGGCACTGGATTTGCCATTGCAAATACTATAGGCTCATAGCTCATCTGTTTTATCATTTGCGTAGTTAATACGTTAGGTGCGGATACCCCTATAAATACATCTGCATTAACTAGAGCATCGGCTAAATCACCTTGCTTATTATCTAGATTAGTTACGTTACACAGCTGTTCTTTATGCCCCTCCAATGGGTTTCTTCCTTTATATAGTATTCCATGCTCATCACAAGCAACTATATTTTGAATGCCTGTGTGTAATAACATATTTATAATAGCAACCCCAGCAGCTCCTGGGCCGTTTACTACTACTTTTAAATTTTTATATTGTTTATCTGTTAGTTTCACTGCATTCATTAATGCTGCAGTAACTACAATAGCCGTCCCATGTTGGTCATCATGAAAAACTGGTATATCTAAATCTTTTTCTAACCGTTGTTCTATCTCAAAACATCGTGGGGATGAAATATCTTCTAAATTTATACCACCAAAATTTGGTGCGATAGCTTTACACACCTTAATAATTTCTTCTGTATCTTGAGTATTTAGGCAAATTGGAAATGCGTCTATACCCCCAAATCGCTTAAATAATATGCTTTTACCTTCCATAACAGGTAAACCAGCTAATGCCCCTATATTACCAAGCCCCAATACAGCAGAGCCATCACTTACTACAGCTACCAAATTGCCTTTTGATGTATACTTATAAACATCGTCGGGATTTTCCGCAATCTTTAAGCATGGTTGTGCCACTCCTGGGCTATATGCTAAACTTAAATCTTCTTTAGTTTCAATTTTAATTTTACTATTAACTTCAATTTTGCCCCTATTGTCTTCATGCAACTTTAATGCCTGTTCTTTTAACATAATTCGCGCTCCTGATTAATATTTTAAAAAAAAGAGACTGATATTATAATCAATCTCCATTTACACTATGCGCGTCCCATATACTCGCCAGTACGTGTATCAATTCTAATAGTCTCGCCCTGTTCAATAAATAATGGTACCATAACTCTTGCGCCAGTCTCTACAATCGCTGGTTTAGTTGCACCTTGCGCAGTATCACCTTTAATACCAGGCTCTGTTTCAGTTATTTGTAAATCTACATTTATAGGGGCTTCAATACCAAATACCTTACCATCATGAGATAGCACTTTCACCATTTCGTTCTCTTTAACAAATTTTAAGCTAGCTTCTGCTTCAGACTGGTTAACTGCAATCTGCTCATACGTCTCATTATCCATAAAATGGCATAACTCTCCATCTGAATATAAATACTGCATGTCTTTCCTATCAATATGAGCTTTTGGTAGTTTCTCATTAGGGCGGAAAGTTCTCTCAATTACACCGCCAGTTTTAACATTTCTTACTTTACAACGCACAAAAGCCGCACCTTTACCTGGCTTTACATGTTGAAACTCAATAATCTGACATAAATTTCCGTCCAATTCTACTGTTACACCGTTTTTAAAATCACCTGCTGAAATCACGTTCGTACCTCCTATAATTGTATCTTCTTATTTATTATTATCTTTTTTCCTATTACTATACAACAAATGTTCAAGCGCAAGTCTATAACCAGAAAAACCAAAACCGCTAATAGAACCTATACAACTGCTAGCAGTCACCGAATGTTGCCTAAAAGCTTCCCTTTTATGAATATTTGATATGTGAACCTCAATTGTAGGTATGTCCACCCCTTTAATCGCATCCGCTATTGCATAGCTATAATGAGTGAAGGCTGCTGGGTTAATTACTATACCATCAATTTTATTATGATAACATTCATGAATACAATTAACAATTTCCCCTTCAATGTTAGATTGAAAAAACGTAAGCTCTACATCTTTAACATGCTCTCTTAACATCAACTCTAAATCATCTAGCGTTTCAGTTCCATATATATGAGGCTCTCGCGTGCCTAACATATTTAAATTAACACCATTTATTATACAAAAGTGCATTACGTTATAGCTCCATTTCTATTAGATTAGACCCATTTCGGTTAAAATTTTATTAGTCACTTCATATTCATTAAAATGCTCACATTGTACCGTTTGAGTGGCCAAAGCTTCATATAGTGGTACTCTCATATTATATCTTTGCTCAAAATTTTCCTTACAATCTGCTAAAGGCCTGTTTGTATCGTCTTTTACACGCTCATACAACGTATTTACATCGCTTTTTAAATACACGCATTTATGCTTATTTAAAAAATCGTAACTTTGCGGATTAGTTACTATACCGCCACCAGTAGCTACAATCGTTGGCGCATTTTTACTTAACTCCACAAGCGCTTCATATTCAATAGTTCTAAAGTACTCCTCGCCATGTCGCTCAAATATTTGAGGGATAGTCATATTATATTTGTGCTCAACAAACTCATCACAATCTTTAAACGGTATACCTAAAACTGTAGACAACTGCTTTCCTACTGTACTTTTGCCAGCACCCATAAATCCTATTAAATATATAGACTTATGCGACTGTTTTAAATACTTACTAATGTTCTTATAAATATAGTGGTCAATCTGCTTCTGAACCTCCCATCACTAAAGTGACGGGGTTCTTGGGTAAAGACAACCAATGTTATCTAATTTACCAAGCTATCCCCGTAGTTCCTACGGTTCTTGTATTTATTATTCTACCTGAGCCTAAATCCCTCAGTTAATATATTCTTTGCTGCATTATAATCCCTATCATTATTAGATTTACATTCAGGACATTTCCACATTCTAATCGATAAATCCTTAACCTTAGCATTCTTATACCCACAGCAATTACATATTTGACTACTAGCATAAAAAGTATCTACTTTTACTATCTTTTTATCATGCCAATTCGCCTTATACTTTAATTGCCTTACAAACTCACTCCAAGATACATCTGATATAGCCCTGGCCAACTTATGATTTTTCATCATATTAGCCACCTTTAAATCCTCAATACAGATTGTATCATTTTCTTTTATTAAGTTTGTTGAAAGTTTATGCAAAAAATCTAATCTCTTATTTCTTATTTTTTCATATAACTTAGCTACCTTAATTCGGTTTTTCTCCCAATTAGCACTGCCTCTTGGTTTTCGTGACATTGCTCTTTGTAACCTAGCTAACGGTTAATAATATTGTTCCCTAATTCACAAAACAATAATCACCTAATAGGAATAAAAATATATTTAAATAATAAATACAAGAACCATAGGTTCTAGACTTTAATTTAAGAGGTTGTCGTTCACAACAGGACGCTACTCCTATTGCAGTTCTCTTATGAACTTCTTTATATTTCTATAAAGCACAGACTATATCTTCATCTTCACCCAATATATTTGCTCCTCTTTAGAAGAGTTTATATATACGTGTTAAGCGTCACCCACTTCCACTGTCAATAGCTTACAGTGTACTTCCCTCAAGAGGAATAGTCGTTGAAGTTTACCTTTCGGCCTTACCTGCTGATTGCCCATTTAATATGCTATCCTCCTCTATGAGGAGGTAAATAAACATAGTGTTTAGGATTTAACCTTGCACCATCTAACTAATTTTTTCTGCTTTCGCCACTTTCACGTTTGTACCATTTAAGGTACTGCGTTGTAGTTTAGTTAGCTTTAGGGGTTTCCAGCAATTCAAGTGATATTGGACGGTTTTTAAATCCGCCTCTACGTACACATTTCTGTGTACGCTGACTATGATGGGTTACTTACTCATGACTAAAGTCACGAGTTTGCGTAACCTATTTAATCAAATCCCTCTCCTGTAGTTGTAATAATTACGTTGCTGATGTCAGTTCTACCTTTATTAAAAATTTGCGCTTTTAAATCCGCTTCATTCCCAGCTTCCACAAGCTCCGTTACTACATCCGCCACCTCTAACTTAGTCACTTGCTCAACCGGAATACCTAAATATTCAGTTGCCGTAATCTCATTGCCAAACTCATCTTCATATTCCATTACCATAGAAATTTCATACGTTTTTGGGTCTGCGCTAGGAATTGTATACATAGTAATGTTTTTTACAATCATTTGGTCGGGGCTTAGATGGTCTATAAAAAATGTGTTACTGCCACCAACTGGCGTAAATACGCTGCCAGAATTGCCATCGCCTTGCTCAGTTACCATAATATTAGCTTTAAAGTTAGACACAGAAACTTCCTTATTAGTGTTTAGGAAACCAACCGTTAGTTCAAATTCCTCTCCAGCTTGTACAATTGTTGGCACTGATTGATACGCTCCAATTATTACTTTTGGCTTGCTTGTTTTATCTTCATTTTCTACTTCATCTTTCTTATCATTTATTATGCTTACAGTTGCGTACTGACTGTAACTTACCGGCACATCGTTTAAAACGTATTCAACGTTAATTTCAATCGGATGTGTGCTACTTGTAACAGAGTCAGAAGCTTGAAGCGTTACTGAGTATGAACTGCGTTGACCTGCTGCTAGTTCATTAATAACAAACATACTTTTTGACTTAGGCAAAATGCCATCAGCTGGCTTAATAGCAACCTTAACATTTTTAGCGCCATCTGGAGCGTAAATATCAAAGCCAATATTAAATTCTTCATTTACATTATAGAAATGTGTGGGTTCTATTAAATTATCAATTAAAATCTCTCTATCTAACACTTCATCTTCCTCCTCCTCTTTATCTTCTTCGTTTTCAATACTCACAGTTGCGTATTGGCTGTAGTTTACATTTTCGCCATTTAGCGCGTATTCTACGTTAATTTCAATTGCATGCGTACTGCTGTTTACTGCGTCAGTAGCTTGTAATGTAACTTCAAAAGGTCTAACTTCTCCAGCAGCAAGTTCATTTACCATAAAAAGATTTTTTGATTTAGGCAAAATACCGTCAGCGCCTTTAACTGAAACTTTAACATTTTTAGCACCGTCTGGGGCTACTAAGTCAAAACCTATGTTAAACGGTTGGTCAACACCGTAAGTGGCAGTTGGCTCTACAATGTTTTCTATAGATAACTCAGTGTCTAAAACCTCATCTTCTGGCTCGTTAGAAATGTTTACTGTAGCATATTGGTTGTAAATTACAGTTTCGCCGTTTAAATTGTACTCTATGTTA
Source organism: Candidatus Parepulonipiscium sp. PG-Nuni2H_MBin01 (assembly GCA_001994995.1). GTDB lineage: Bacteria > Bacillota > Clostridia > Lachnospirales > Cellulosilyticaceae > Parepulonipiscium > Parepulonipiscium primum. The sequence continues at coordinate 14,105 of MDJM01000005.1, forward strand.
ATTTCAATAGGATAAGTCGCGGTAGTAATAGCGTCAGTAGCTTGGAACAATACATCAAACGACTTAGAAGAACCTGCTGTTAGTTCTGGAATCATAAATAGATTTTGAGAACGAGGAAGAATTCCTTCAGCAGGATTAACAGCAACACGAATGTTACGCGCACCATCAGGAGCGGTTAAATCAAATTTAATTATAAAATCTTCATTAATGCTAAAAACGCCTGGCGGATTAGCTATGTTAGAAATAGTCACTTCCTTTTTAAGCGCCTCTTCTTCCGCTGAAACTGTTGTTAAATAAATTAATTGCACATCTTCATGAGTTTCGCCTAAGTCGTCTGTGTAAGTTAACCTAATTTGCTGAGGCAAAGTTTCGGTAGAAATATCGTTAACTTGAAGTAGCATATCTAGATTAAGCGACTTACCAGGCGCGATATTATCTAAATAACGAACGTTACTACCATCCATAACAAATACATTATCATTTTGAATAAGTTCAAGCTTAACATTTTTAGCTTCTATCATCCCTAAGTTTTTTAGAGACAATGAAACTGTTTTAGCTACACCTTGCTCAAACGCACTAGTGTTAGCTGCAGAGATTTGGAACGAAGGCGGAGTGAAATTGCTTTCTACCTTAAGCGGAATTACAAAAGAAGCGCCGTCAATAGTTGCCACCAAATTGTGAATTCCACGCGGAACAGATTCGTCTATTGTAATAGAAGCTGTAACTTGCTTAGTTTGATTACGCATAATGGTAGGCACAGAAAGCTCTGACTTAGAAATCGCCATACCTTTAGAAGCGTTTTCATCTTGCCATGCTAAAGTCATAGTAGCTTTGTCGGTAGTTTGAGAGCCAGAATTAGTAACATCAATAGAAATTTGTTGGCGCTCGCCGGCAACGACATTAATAACATTGGTAGAGACTACAACACCTTCTGCAGCAGAAATGTTAGAAGCGACAACATTAAGGTGAACGCTTCTTGTACCAATGTCGCCTAAAACGACTTCAACAGAATTACCAGAACCATTATAGTTACAGTTAACTAAATACAACATATATGTAGAATCATCAATCGCGTTAACAAACCAGCCTTCACAACTGCTAGTTGCACCCGACATAGAAACGTTACCTAAATTAAAATACTCGCGCGCCTCTTCAATATCGCCACGGATTTCAATACGAATATCAAAAACATCGCCATTTTTAATTTGAGATGACGAAACACTAGAATTAGTAATAGTGTGAGAGCCTAAATCGAATTGTTCTTGTGCTGATACCGGAAAATAAGATATATGCGACGTAGAATTAACTACCATTAAAGCACTTAAAAATATTGCCCATTTTTTATTCATTTACATTCCCCCCTAGTTGTAAAACAAGTAAAAAATATTATGTTTTATAATATACTAAACCTTGATATTCTCAATATTGCCATCGCGCATTGTAATTACCTTATGAGCGTAATGAGCAATTTCATCATCATGAGAAACGATAATCATAGTTTGATTATGAGCTTTAGCAATGCCAGTTATCATATCCATAATTTCAAGAGTCGTAGCAGTATCCAGATTTCCCGTAGGCTCATCGGCAAATAAAATAGTAGGATTGTTAACAAAAGCACGCGCAATACTAACACGTTGCTGTTGCCCACCGCTCATTTCTGTAGGTTTATGATGCAGACGTTTACTAAGGCCAACTTCTTTTAAAATTTTTCTAGCACGCTTTTCTCGCTCAGCTTGAGCAACGCCTTGGAAAATTAGCGGTAATGCCACATTTTCAAGAGCAGTTAAAGCAGGTAATAAATTATACGATTGAAAAACAAACCCTATATACTTCTGACGGAAGATAGCAAGCTGAACTTCACTAAGGGTTTCGATGTTTTTCTTTTTTATAATGATATTGCCTTTAGTAGGTTTTTCTAAGCCAGCTAACATATTTAATAAAGTAGATTTGCCAGAACCCGACGTGCCAAATAAGCAACAAATTTCGCCTTTGTCCACAGTTAAATTAACGTTATTAAGCGCAACGATTTTTTCATTTCCCATTCTATAAATTTTTCTTAAATTTTTTACTTCTATCAAGTGTACTCCCCCTCCCTATAATATTATATCACTTCTTTTTGTTATATACTAATGGAGGTTGTTGGAAAATTTTTTGCATAAAAAAACGTATCTAGTACTCCACTCCAGATACGTAAATTCTATACAATTCTATCAACCAACGGCTTATCGTAAAGCTATAAAATTCTATCAAGCAATGGCTTTAACTTATCTTCGTAGTTTTGCGTTTGCTCAACGCCGATACAAATAGACGGCACCGCAGCTTGCGCATTTTGCAAAGCAATAAGGTTTTGAACATGCTCATACATACAAACAAACTCGATAATGCCAGAAGACTCCGTAGTAGTAAGCTTCTTAGCAATACGATACTGCGCATTACCGCCGTTAATCAAAGGCAAATGATTTTCGCCAACTTTTGCAAGCGTTTTTAAATCAGCTTCAAACTTATAAACACAACTTAACGGACCAAATGCCTCCAATAACTCAAGATGAGCGAACTGCACAAAATCTTTTTCATCTTTAGATTCAGCGCGCTTATACCATAAATAAATCATATACTCCGTAAGCGACTGGTATCTAAGCCCAATATTATGCTGCGCCAAATGTTCTTCCACATTGCTTATAAAATACTGATTATATATTACATATGGGTCGCCAATAACATTCACTATATGCTTATACTTAATTACACACATACTAGCCAATATAGCAAGCTCTTTTAAAATTTTCATGGTAATTATTCTATGTCCAATTAACCATTCCACTAACTTATATCGGTGCTGTTTAGGAGCGGCTAAAATAATGTCGCCAGCTATAAGCAAATAAAAAATTCGGTCAAAATATTGCTTATGCCTAAATAGGACTTCAATCGTAGGTGAAAAATTAGAAAACTCACTGTTAGCATTACCTGTAATAATGTTTATAGACGAACCTATAGTAGTTAAAATGCCTGCTATAACTCTAGAGTAAACGCCATCTAGCTCCGCACCTTCCGTTTGTGGAATGAAAACTTGTTTTGCATCAGATGTGATAATGTCGCCAAGTAGCTGTGTAAATGAAATGTATTCTTTAGATAAAGCGAATTTAGTCCCGGCGGTTAAGCTTTCTGCTGTAGTTTCAGGCAACGGTTCTAGTATAATTCCAATGGGTTTAAATTTATCTTTGGCTATTTGACTAAAAGGATATAAATTTGGAATGTGTAAAGGATAGAAAATATCTGGGCTATCTTTTACATTGACTTTACGCTTAGGTAAGTTAGCAAAGTAATTTATGTTAGTAAAGTTAGATGTAGTTGTAACGGTTGGTCTAGCGTTAATCGAGTTTATAAATGCTTCAATTCTAGTAATAGCACCAACGCGAGAGAAATGTTCATCCACCTCAATATGCAAAAATGGCTTTTCGCTCATCTCCTCTTGGAACAAGTGTAGCAAAGTTGTGTCTGGTGCGCATCCATGGTTGGTTAGTAATATTGCATATAGATTAGGATGGTTAACGATATATTTAGCGCCCGTTAATATGTGCGCTCCAAATGGCCAGTATAAGTTTGGATATTCGTCTGATAAATCCACACTAAAAGCGCTAAGATGTTCAACCGAAAGCACCATGTAACCTCTATCCATTAAAATCGATGGTATCTCTAAGTTTAGTGCACTTTCTCCAGTGTTATATACTCTAGAAATGATAACGAAAACTTTATCGTTTGCCTCTAATGAGTCTAATAATGCGCGCCCATCTTCTTCAACCTTTTTAATGTATCTATTAAATACGTACGACGCTTTGTTAACCGCTAAAATGGACCTAGTTTTACTTTTGCCAAGAGAAACTCCTAGTTTGATACACGCTTTAGACAGTCCATTATTTACATGATCCAGCTGAATTTGCGGATTAATTAGCTCCACTTTATTATTAATGTTCATCTTTTCGTATAGTATTTTAATTGATGATTGCATATACACACACATATAGTTTTTCTCAATGGTGGAAGATTCAAAATCAACAGTAAGCAGTGATGGGATAAATAAGTAATCAATTTCTTGGTCCAATAACCACGCTATATGCCCGTATAGCAATTTAATAGGATAACACATTTCAGAACCTGCATACATTTGAGCAGCATATGCAATGTCGCTATCTGTTTCAGGCGAAAGTAATACGTTAAATCCTAACACAGTAAAGAATGCATTAAATAAAGGGAATACTTTATGATTAATCCATGTGTTTGGAATACCAATGGTTTTCTTCTTTGGGTCTAGTTGAGTTTTGTAACCTTCTAGAAATAGTTTCTTTTCGTCTAAAAAGTGGTTATGGTATTTGTTTACGTTAGAAGCTATTAGCGGAGGGAATTGTTGTAACTGCAAGCCTCTAAAAGCAGAGTGGCAAAATCCTAATCGATTAATACCGATATAAGCATAAGACATAGATTCTAACGCTAGCTTTGCAACTCCAAATGCGCCAGATATTGCAAAGTAGGGTGAAACGTGAATTTTATCGCCAAATTGTTGCTTAAAAGCTGCTACAAATGCTTCATTATAGCACGTACCGCCTTGTAAAACGATTGTATTACCAATCGCGCATTTACCAACGACTTTATTTAAATAATTTTTTACAACGCAATGACAAAGGCCAGCTAAAACATCTTCCACCGAATAACCATCGGCTAAAGCATCTTTAATGTTAGTTTCTATAAAAACAGTGCATCTCTCACCCAAGTCAATAGGTGATTCACTTTTAAAAGCTAGCTCGCTATACTGTGATAATGGAATATCTAGCTTATTAACTTGCTCCTCTAAAAAACTACCTGTGCCTGCTGAGCAGACTCTATTCATTTGAAAATTAGTAACTACACCTTTAGTCATGGAAATAAACTTAGAATCTTGCCCACCAATCTCAATGACAGTGTCAGCGAATTCATTAAAAATATAAGCCGCTTTAGCCTGAGCAGTAATTTCATCTATAATTAAATCAGCGCCAATTAAATTTCCCACCAAATGCCTACCAGACCCAGTAACGCCAACCGCAACTATATTTACATGGTTGCCAAAAAGTTTGGAAATTCTATTAAAGCCTCTTTGGATAACATCTTTGGAGCTACCTTTAGTTAACCTATAATCGTAATAAACAATTTCTCCAACCTCGCTTATTAAAACGAAGTTAGTACTTGTGGAACCGATGTCAATACCTAAGCTAACTGGCATGCCATCTACATAGTGACTGCAAATCACTTCCATTGAATTAGTTACATCATTATCGGGGTTAGTTTTTTGCAATTTAGCTAAAGTGTTTCTAGGCGATTTAGTTGCCCTATAGCGTTTAAGAATATGCCGAGCTTCACTAATGCTAATATTATTATCACCAGACAGCAGAGCGCACCCAAAAGCCTTAGCACAAACAGTATCATCATTATATATCAACCTATCTTTAGGTATGTTAAATACATCATAAGTGGCGCGAATAATACCTTTGTTTTTGGCACAGCCACCGCAAAACATAACAACGCTAGAGCTATCAATGTTACCAACGACTAAAGCTTTATACTTATTAACAGTAGCATAAGCTAGTCCTAGTAGGATTTCACAAATATCATTACCTTCTTGTTGCCTATGGATAATATCGGTTTTAGAAAATACTGAACATTTGCCAGAAATTCTAACGGGTGTATTGGCGGCATCTATTAAATTGCCATAGTCTTCAATGGAAAGCCCCAGCCTATGCATTTGGTCTTCAAAAAAAACTCCAGATCCAGATGAGCATTCGCTATTAAATATACAGCTACCATACTCTATCGCCGCGGGTATATCTGCAATGTATTTGGTGCGATAAGCCCCAATGTCCATTATAGTATTAACAGATGGGTTTATTGCAACCGCACCAGTAGCAAGCGCTTTTACGTCGTGGATAACAAAGTTGGCATTGTTAGCAAAGCGCGCACCAGCACCGGTAAAAGACACTTTTGCCAAAGGATACTCCATATCTAATATAATAAGTAAGTTATCTAATACGGTATACATGTTTCCTTTGTGGCTTAGTACTTTGTGTTCCTTAATTTGCTTATCATCGTTAACAACACAGTACTTAATCGATGAATACCCAATATCTATACCAATATACATAAATTTACCTCCTTGCTTATAAATTTGTCGTGTAATACACAGTTTGGGGCTTTGCCCCTGAACCCTCATAATGATTTGCGTCAATTTAGAATGCTTCCACGCAGGGTTGGGGCTTTGCTCCATCACGAGCGAAGCCCGTGTACTTCTAATCAAAATTATACCAATAATTTAACAAATTGTAAATACGTACAAAAAAAGCTACCCATTTAAAAAATGGATAGCATAAATTTATTTTGTAGCATTTAATCTGACTAACGCTTTCTTCAATGCAACTTCATTTCTCAGTGCATCAATATCAGTCTGCCCTTTACGAGCCTGCGCACGCTCTTTTGCTTCACTTGCTCTATTAACATCAATTTCTTCCGCCAACTCAGATGCATCGGTCAAAATAACTACCTTATCTTTTGTTACCTCTGCAAAACCACCCATAACAGTAGCTTGCACCTTCTTACCACCTTGAATATAACGAATAACGCCGTATTTAAGCAGTGCCACAACCGGCTCATGGTCATAATAAACTCCCATCTCGCCTTCTGTTGTCTTAAGCACAACCATATCCACCATCTCGTCAAACACTTTCCTAGTTGGAGTTATAATCTGCAATTTTAACTGATTAGCCATTTAAGCACCTCCTATAGAGTACGCGCTTTTTCAACTGCATCTTCAATAGTACCAACCATTAGGAATGCGTTTTCAGGAAGCGAGTCATGTAGCCCATCTAAAAGCTCTTTAAAGCCACGTACTGTTTCCTTAACTGGAACATACTTACCTTTCATACCTGTAAACGTTTCCGCAACATTAAATGGTTGAGATAAGAATTTTTGGATTTTACGTGCACGGTTAACTGTTATTTTATCATCCTCAGATAGCTCATCCATACCTAAGATAGCTATAATATCTTGAAGCTCTTTATAACGTTGTAGAGTAGCTTGAACCTGACGCGCTACATCGTAGTGGTCATCTCCAACAATTTGTGGGTCCAAAATACGAGAAGTAGAGTCCAGTGGGTCTACCGCTGGGTAAATACCTTGCTCAACTATTGCACGCGAAAGAACTGTTTTCGCATCCAAATGGGCAAACGTAGTTGCTGGTGCCGGGTCAGTTAAGTCATCGGCTGGTACGTATACCGCTTGTACTGATGTGATAGAACCTTTATTTGTAGATGTAATACGCTCTTGTAACAAACCTAAGTCAGTCGCAAGTGTTGGCTGGTAACCAACCGCACTTGGAATACGCCCTAACAGCGCCGAAACCTCAGAACCAGCTTGAACGAAACGGAAAATATTATCTACGAATAATAAAACGTCCTGTCCAGAAATATCACGGAAATATTCTGCCATAGTCAATCCTGTTAACGCAACTCTCATACGCGCTCCAGGTGGCTCATTCATTTGTCCGAAAACCATTGTAGTTTTATCAATAACTCCTGAATCAGTCATCTCGTGGAAAAGGTCATTACCTTCACGAGTTCTCTCACCAACTCCTGCGAAAACCGAGAAACCACCATGCTCAGTCGCAATGTTAGTAATAAGCTCCTGAATTAAAACCGTTTTACCTACACCCGCTCCTCCGAATAGACCAATTTTCCCCCCCTTAAGGTAAGGGCATAAAAGGTCAACTACCTTAATACCTGTTTCTAGTATCTCAGCTGTAGTTGATTGCTCCTCAAAACTTGGGGCTGGTCTATGAATTGGCCAATGCTCAGCATCTGGGGCTGGCTTTTCATCAATTGGGTCCCCTGTTACATTAAATATACGTCCTAACGTCTTATCTCCTACTGGTACACTGATTGGCGCGCCTGTATCAACGCATTCCATACCACGTACAAGACCTTCAGTTGCTGACATAGAAATACATCTTACAACATCATCTCCAAGGTGCTGAGCAACTTCTACTATAAGCTTCTCTTTGCCTGTTTTAACTTCAATCGCATTATATAGCGCTGGTAGATGGTCCTGAGGGAATTTAATGTCTAGTACAGGTCCAATGATTGTGACTATATGTCCTGTCATGAATTTAACCTCCTTATAAAACTTATTTTTATTTTATTTTAGCATACAATAGACCGATACTGCAGTTACGGCCCTTGTATGCTTTAAAATGGATTGCTATTATAGAGCCTCTGCTCCACTTACGATTTCCGTCAGCTCCTGCGTAATAGCAGCCTGACGCGCTCGGTTATAAACAATGTTTAACTTACCAAGCATCTCTTGTGCGTTTTCGGTTGCTGTATCCATCGCAGTCATACGAGCACCCTGCTCACTTGCCGCCGCTTCAATCAGCCCACCAAAAGTAATGTCCGCTAGGTATCGTGGAATTATATACCCAAGTACTTCCTCTACAGAAGGTTCGTACAACAATAAATCTGGAATGTCTTCTTCATCTACAGGTGCATTTTCTTTAATAATATCCAAATCTAGTGGTAACAATCTTACCAGAGTTGGCTCTTGTGCAATTGTGGATTTAAAAGAAGTGTATGCTAGGTAAATCTCTGAAACTTCTCCATTTTTATACATGTCTGCCGCAAACTGTGCTATAGACTGAGCATCCTTATGAACTGGATTTTCAGAAATCCCTGTAACTTCTTTCACAATATCATAACCTTTACTTCTAAATTGGTCTCTAGCCTTCTTGCCCACTGTAATAATCTTTGCAGTTTCTTGTTCCGTGCTTCTCATAACCAATTTACAAATGTTAGAGTTATACCCTCCTGCTAAACCTCGGTCAGCAGCCAGTACGATAAAAGCCTTATTCGGTGAATTATTTGGTTTAAGCAGTGGTAAATTTACACTACCAGCATTAGAAGCAATCGAACTAATAGTCTCTTGCATTTTCTCAAAAAACGGTCTAGAACGTAGAGCCTTATCTTTCGAGCGCGTAAGCTTTGCAGTCGCTACCAAGTTCATTGCATTCGTAATCTGCTTAGTACTGTTAATACTTTTCATCCTGCCCTTAATATTCTGAAGTGATGCCATATAATTCCCCCCCTAACCTTGCTCAGGAGTAAAGCTTTGCTTAAATTCCTCAATTGTATTTTTAACTCTAGTATCTAAATCAGGAGTAAGACCAGATGGCTTAACAATTTCAGTTATAATATCTGGGTATCTAGATTTAAAGAACTCAAGTAATTCTTTTTCAAATTGTTTAACAGCCCCTAAAGGTATATCCATTAGATATTTTCTAGTCGCTGCATAAAGAACAATAATTTGCTCTCCAACTGACATTGGTTGATATTGCCCTTGTTTAAGAACCTCCATAATACGCTCACCTTGAGTTAACGCATTTTGAGTAGCAGTATCTAAGTCAGAACCAAACTGTGCAAACGATGCTAGCGAACGATATTGAGCTAGCTCCACACGGATTGGACCTGCAATTTGCTTCATAGCCTTAATCTGAGCAGCTCCCCCAACCCTCGATACAGAAAGACCTGGGTTAACTGCTGGTCTTACACCGGCATTAAATAACTCAGTCTCTAAGAAGATTTGACCATCAGTAATTGAGATAACGTTTGTTGGAATATATGCTGAGATATCCCCCGCTTGTGTTTCGATGATTGGAAGTGCTGTAATAGAACCTCCGCCGTACTTTTCTGATAACCTAGCCGCTCTCTCCAACAATCTAGAGTGAAGGTAGAAAACGTCCCCTGGATAAGCTTCTCGTCCTGGTGGTCTTCTCAGTAGCAATGCCATTGTACGGTATGCAACCGCATGTTTGGATAAATCATCATATATAATAAGACAATCTTTACCATTCTCCATCCACTCTTCCGCAATAGTAACCCCTGAATATGGCGCTAAATATTGCAGTGGTGCAAGCTCACTAGCTGTAGATGCTACAACTGTAGTGTATGCCATTGCCCCAAACTTCTCAAGTGTTGCTACAATCTGTGCAACTGTACTTGCTTTTTGGCCAATCGCAACATAAATACAGTTAACATCTTGCCCTTTTTGATTAATAATAGTATCAATCGCAATTGTAGTCTTACCAGTTTGACGGTCACCAATGATAAGCTCCCTCTGACCACGGCCAATAGGTACCATAGAGTCAATCGCTTTTTCACCTGTTTGTAGAGGCACAGAAACCGACTTTCTTGTCATAACCCCTGGTGCAACCCTCTCTACAGGTCTAAATTTATCTGATGCAATTGGCCCTTTACCATCAATAGGTTGACCCAGCGCATTTACAACACGCCCAACCATTGCATCTCCAACAGGAACCTCAACTACACGACCTGTTGACTTAACAGTATCGCCTTCTTTTATGTTTTGGTCAGAACCTAGTAAAACGACCCCAATGTTGTCCTCTTCAAGGTTAAGTACCATCCCATAAATTTCGCCCGGAAACTCTAATAGCTCACCTGCCATAGCCTTTTGTAGACCATGAACACGTGCTATACCGTCACCAACTTGCATAACGGTACCAACTTCAGAAACTTCAAGGTGTACTTTATAGTTATTAATTTGAGCCTTAATAACGCTACTTATTTCTTCTGGTTTAAGCACTTATTTCACTCCTTACTTTAATTGATTTTTCAGCGCATTCATCTCGCCTTTAATGCTACCGTCTACCACCTTATCACCCACGCGAACAACAATACCTCCTAGCACAGACTCATCTACAAAAGTAGTTAACTCCACACTGCTTTGTGTACCTTTCTCAATCTTCGCACGAATCTGACTTACCTGCTTTTCATTAAGAGGCACAGCCGATGTCACAGTAGCCTTAATAAACCCTCTGTCTATCTTTGCCTTGTCAATAAACTCGTCTAAAATTTCTATAACTAAATTCTGGCGGCGCTTCTTAATTAGCAGGACAAAAAGTCCCACAAATTCCTCGCTAGCATTTCCGCCAAAAATTGCCTGCACAACCTCTAACTTCTCCTCAAGAACGATGCTCGGATGCGTTAAAAACGTCATAAAATCCGGCTCGTTCTCAATAATTTCCTTAATGGCTACAGCTTCCTGCTCATATTCTGCTACCTGGTCCTTATCCTTAGCAAGGTCATACAGGGCTGATGCGTACCTCTTTATTGCTATTGTAGCCATGAAACATCACCCATTTCATCTATGATTTCTGCAATTAGAACATCTTGTTTTGATTTATCCATTGAAGACTGTACAAACTTACTTGCCATAAGAGCTGCAACTTCTATCATCTCAGCTTTAATTTCAGCTTTAACTTTCTCTTGCTCTAAACGAATATCTTCCTGAGCTTTCTCTTTGATTGCAAGTGCTTCTTGTTTCGCCTCATCAATAATTTGACTCTCACGAGCTAAAGCTTTAGCGCGAGCATCTTTTAAGATCATGTCTGCTTCTTGGTTGATGTGAGCGATTTTGTTGTTGTAATCCATTTCCAACGCTTGTGCTTGTTTTCTAGAATTTGCTGCACTCTGTACATCATTTGCTATAAGTTGTCTTCTCTTTTCAAGGAAATCCGAAACCGGTTTAAATAAAAGTTTCTTAAGGATAAGTACAATAATTACTAATGCAAGTACCTGCCAAAACCATTCCCAGACGGTGACCATTGAAAATTCAATAATCTTACTATCCAAAGACATACCCTCCTTTCTGTGGGCCTATCAGACCCAGTATTATTTTTAAACTTGACCTACTAATGGATTTGCGAATAATAAAATAATTGCTACGATAAGACCATAGATACCAGTTGTTTCAGCAACCGCTGCTCCTAATAACATAGTTCTAACTACATCTGATTGCGCCTCTGGTTGTCTACCAACCGCCTCAGCACCTTTACCTGCTGCATAACCTTGCCCAATACCTGGTCCAATACCTGCTATCATCGCTAGACCTGCACCAATTGCCGAACATGCTAAAACTAAAGCTCTTCCATCTTCCATAATTCATAATCCTCCTTAAAATAAGTTAACAAATAATAATAATAAAGCAACTATAAGGGCATAAATCCCAGTTGTTTGTGCAACAGCTTGACCTAATAACATAGTTCTAACGATTGCACTTTGAAGCTTAGGTCTTTTACCAACCGCTTCAGCAGCTTTACCCGCCGCATACCCTTGCCCAATACCAGGACCAATCCCTGCTATCATCGCAAAGCCTGCACCAAGCGCTGACGCTGCTAAGATTGCTGTAACTCCACCTCTACTTACTAACGGATTAGCAAATAACATAATGATTGCTACAACTAATGAAAATATACCAGATGTCTCTGCAACCGCAGCACCTAGCAACATAACTACTGTAGCTGGTCTACCGCCGTACTTAGGGTTTTTACCCATAGCCTCAGCAGCCTTCCCAGCCGCAAATCCTTGCCCGATACCAGGACCAATCCCTGCTATCATGGCTAGCCCAGCACCTATTGCAGAGAGGGCTAATATCCATGCATGTTGTTCCATATTTATATACCCCTTTCTCTACTCCATAGCGCTAGATACAAACGTCATACTTAACATTACAAAAATGAAAGTTTGTAAAACGCCTGCGAAAATGTCAAAATATAAGTGTAATACTGATGGAATACCAATAAGTGCAAACCAAGGCATCATAGTGTAATAAAGTGCCATGATGATTGTACCACCCAAGATATTACCAAATAGACGGAAACTTAACGAAACTGGGTTAGATAACTCACCAATTACATTAAGTGGAAACAGAACTGGAACTGGTTCAAAAAGTTCTTTGTAATATCCTCCAAAGCCTTTAGACCTAACACCATACATCTGTACCATAAAAAACGTTGTAAGCGATAAAGCAAACGTAGTTGCGATATCAGCTGTAGGCGGCCTTAGCCCAACTAACCCTGTTAAGTTTGATAACAAAATAAACAGGAAGATTGGCCCATAAAACATAGAAAACTTCTTGTTTTTCTCGCCCATCGTACTCATAGTAAACGCTTCAAACCCATCAACTAGAAGTTCAACAAAAACTTGGAACTTAGTATCTGGAATAGTTTTAAAATTCTTCAGTTTAGCTCTAACGAAAAGTCCAAAAAGAGTTAGGGCTAGTATAACGATTACTGTATTTACATGTGTGGTTGTAAAACCAAACCACTGACCATCTACTTCAAATAACTTGATGGGCATTTTAATTCCAAAATCTAGATTACTATCCACCTACTCACACCCCTTTCTAAAAAAAATTTATGTGCAATAAGCTCAAAGCTTAGGTTGCCAAATTTAATAGCGACTTATTCAGCTACCATATAATAGAATAATCGCTGTTTAGGAAGCTATTACCTATACCCAAAATGTATAATGTCATTGAATTATAGAATTTATATACAATTCAGTATATCAAGTAAATTTTCCCTAATGATTATGTCGAACAATTTAGATAAATACTTTATCATTATTTGACATGTTAAATAAGTTTTTTAAAAAACAAGTAGACCCAAGGCCTATATTGCCGAAAAAAAATCAATTGACAGTTTTTGCTAATACTGTCAACTAATAGTATTAACTGAAATTGGTAATACTATTAGCAAACAATAGTGGCACTGTGCGCTATATCAATAAAATTAGTAATATTTTCCGCGCTACACATCACTAACTAGTAATATTAATTGGATAACTAATATTACCAGTTAATAGGTTAATGTTTATACTGGCGAATGTTAAAGTAAACCCATACTTTAATGCCCATAAGCCCCGCAAACACACCAAACAGACAATCTATGCTTATATAAGCCGATATAATTAAAACTAGCGCAGTCAAACCATACCTAACAAAATATCTCCGTTCCAAAAATGACTTGGCACTTTTTTCATCAAGATTAATAGCCTTAGATACAGCATTTTCGATAGCCCTAAGTCTAAAGATTGCAAAAATAGCTCCACATAAAACCCCAACGCCCCACCAGAGCGGATTAAAAATAACAAGGCCAATCACATAAACGATAAGTGCATAAACTAAAATAACTTTAGCCCCCATCACTACCTCCTTTATAGGATTAGCTACAGCTACATAGTAGTAGCTGTAAACTAAATCATTCTTCAGCTTCAGCCTCAGCCTCCGCCTCAGCACGTTTAACTTCTTTCATAATCATATAAAACATATTTCTAAAACCAGCACCAACGCCAAGTAGAAGAAGTATGATTAACAGCAGAGTTGAATCAAATAGCAAACCGATGAATAAGCAAATGAAAATTGGAACGCACATAGAAATACCGACTTGCGAAATTAAAGATAAAGTGCGAACCCATTTATTGTTATTCATTAAACTAAAGTCCGCGTAGTTTCAGTAGGGTCGCTAGCTACAGCAAGTGTAGCAAACTCAGATACCGAACTCTCCATAATAGCTGTAATGTCATCTAAAGCTCTCTCAACTGGAGCCTTGCGTTCTAAAACTCCAACTGCATTATCCAAATTAAACTTAGTATCTAACTCTTCATCCAATCCAGCCGCCTCCGCAATAGTACGTCTAGCTGCCGCAAGAGCGTTAGATACTGCTGGTTCATCGTAAGTCCCAACAATGTTATCTTCCGCTACATCAATAGAGCTATCTTCCGATACATCATAAGCGCTATAATCAGTCGCAACATTAACTGCTGATTTATCGTAACTATCAACAACAGTATCTTCAGCAAAATCATAATCAGTCGCAACATTAACTGCTGATTTATCGTAACTATCAACAACAGTATCTTCAGCCATATCATAAGCGTTATTATCAGTTACATCATCAGCTAAATCTATAGCATTAGTAGACTCATAAGCAGCCGAATCTTCTAATTCATCAAAATCATCAAACTCCTCAAACTCTTCTGCCTCAAACTCATCCACTTCATCAACTTCATCAAAGTCATCCACTTCTTCCACACTAACAGCCGCATAAGTTTTATTACCCGTATTAACCACTTCAACCAAGTCCTCATCACAAGCCTTAGCATTTTTAGCACGTGCTATAGCATTAGCAACCTCAATAATATCAGCCTCAGTAGCCATATTATCATCAATTACACCAGCCTCTGGTACATCTTCAAATTCTAAATTATCCGTCACCGCAACTTCACTCTCCATAGCTTTATTTTGTAAAAATTGATTAATCGCTGTCACAATTCTTTGCGAGGCAAACCCATCTCCATACGGATTAACTCCACAAGCCATCTTAGCATGCAAATCATTATCCTCTAACAAAATTGACAGCTCCTCCACAATAACATTTGTATCAGTCCCAATAACCTTAAGAACCCCAGCCTCAACCCCCTCTGGTCTTTCTGTAACATTACGCAAAACTAATACAGGTAACTTAAACGATGGAGCTTCTTCCTGCAACCCACCCGAATCTGTAAGAATTACAAAAGCTTTATTAAGTAAATTATGCATATCAAAAGTATCCAAAGGCTCTGTTAAAATAACTCTATCCACACCATCCAAATACTTAAACACACAATCCCTAACAGCTGGATTTTTATGAACAGGAAAAACCACTTCAACATCCTCATATCGCGAAACAATTTTACATATGGCATCACAAATATCAATAAGCGGTTGCCCTAAATTTTCTCGCCTATGAGAAGTAACTACCACTACCCTCTTAGAAAGGCTGTTAAGAACCGCGTCCTTAAATACATAATCATCACGCGTAGTCAACTTTAATGTATCCACCACAGTGTTCCCTGTGACAAAAATACAATTGTCAGCTATTCCCTCTTTAATAAGATTAAGCCTAGCATTTTCAGTAGGAGCAAAATGCAAAGTCGCTAACGAACTAGTCAACAACCGATTAACTTCCTCTGGAAAAGGCTCATACTTATTATAAGTTCTAAGACCAGCCTCAACATGTCCGACTGGCACTCTTTCATAAAACGCAGCTAAAGCTGCTGCAAAAGTAGTAGTAGTATCACCGTGTACTAAAATAATATCAGGTTT
Organism: Candidatus Parepulonipiscium sp. PG-Nuni2H_MBin01; assembly: GCA_001994995.1. Lineage (GTDB taxonomy): Bacteria > Bacillota > Clostridia > Lachnospirales > Cellulosilyticaceae > Parepulonipiscium > Parepulonipiscium primum. Next base: position 30,116 of record MDJM01000005.1, read on the forward strand.
AGATTTTTTAATTACATCGCAAACGCCTTCTAGCACCCTAGTAGTAACTTGCGCTAAAGACTGAGCTGCCTGCATAATGTTTAAATCAAAATCTACATCAATGCCAAATTCGCTAAGTACCCCATCAAGCATCTCTCTATGTTGTGCAGTAATACACACTAAACACTCAAGAGCTTTCTCTCTACGTAACTGTTCAATCACCGGAGCCATTTTAATAGCCTCGGGTCTGGTACCAAAAATCACTAGCGCTCGCATCTATCTTTACCTCACTTTATTTATTCATCAAATTAATGATATTATTTAGTTCACTATATATTATGTACACTTTTCCTACAAAAAATTATTTTTCCTACAACATTTTTTATCTTATGCGCTTATTTTACCATTTTTTATTTCATTTGGCTACTCATTATTCCTCTTTATTTTTAACAATCTTATAACATATAAGTTTATAAGATTTATTATATTTTTCTTTATTCCCTTAAGTTGGAAATTAAACTAGCAATTTAGTCAACGTAAATTAAAATATCCATACATTTTTTCTACGGGACTTGTTAACTAATTATATATATATTATGAAGTTTTAAAAATATACCCAAAACTAAAAAATATTTTTAGCAAAATATGGGAGTGCCATTTTTAGCGCTCCCATATTACTCCTAATAGTTACTTAATATTCATTTCATCCTAAAAATTGCTATCTACCCCAACCATCAGGATTAGTTTTCGGTCTACAATTACAGCACTTATTAGTTGGTGGCATCTGTGGGTATGGTCTTTGTACTGGCTCTGGCTGTGGGTACGGTCTTTGTACTGGTTCTGGCTGTGGGTATGGTCTTTGTACTGGTTCTGGTTGTGGGTATGGCCTTTGTACTGGTTCTGGTTGTGGGTATGGTCTTTGTACTGGCTCTGGTTGTGGGTACGGTCTTTGTACTGGCTCTGGTTGTGGGTATGGTCTTTGTACTGGCTCTGGCTGTGGGTATGGCCTTTGTACTGGTTCTGGTCTACATGACTTGCAGTAACAAGGTGGCTTTGGTGGTCTTGGCGCTAAATCTGGATTTGGCTGCCAATGACATGGCTTACATGATTTACAATTACAACCTTGCTTTTTACAACATGGCTTTGGTTTATCTGCACAATGACAAGGTGGTTTAGGTGGTTTTGGTAACTCCTTACAACATGGTCTTTCTTCGCAGTGACAATATGGCTTTGGAGGCTTTGGTTTATCTTCGCAGTAGCAAGGTGGTTTAGGTGGCTTTGGTAACTCCTTACAACATGGTCTTTCTTCACAGTGACAATATGGTTTTGGAGGCTTTGGTTTATCTTCGCAGTGGCAAGGTGGTTTAGGTGGTTTTGGTAACTCCTTACAACATGGAAGCTCTTCGCAGTGGCATGGCTCTTCGCAATGACAATGTAATTCACAATGACAATTTGGTTTTGGTCGTTTAGGTTTAAAAATATCAAACGGCTTCAAAAAATCAGACGGTTTCAATTCTGGATTAAACAAAGGTTTTCTTTTTGGTCTATATGTTTGCTTGCAAGTACATTCTAGTTTTTCACAAATAGGAGGCTCTGGTCTCTCACAAATAGGAGGCTCTGGTTTTTCGCAAGCACAAGGATTACCTATATCTACACGATGAGGTTTACAATTACAAGGTTTTCTTCTGCATTTATTACAAACACCTGGCGGTGATAATGGTCTTAAAAACGCTTCTAAGCGGTCATTAGCCATATAACTCATAATATAACAACTCCTTAAACAAAATGCTATATGGCATAATATGCAAAATATAACGTATTTTGACACTATGTAATTAAAAATAATATAAAATTTTCGTATTTATTCGTATTTAAACGAAAAAAAAGAGCAATAGTTAAATAACTATCACTCTTTTTTTTACGCTAATCCATATCATCACCTATAGAGTTAGGAGAATTCTTGCCTTTTTATATAAAATTAGTGGCGGAAGAGGGAGTCGAACCCCCGACACCATGGGTATGAACCATGTGCTCTAGCCAACTGAGCTATTCAGCCCCAAACTTTATTATATTATATACTACTTTAACATAATTGACAAGCCCTTTTTAAAAAAATATATTTAATATAATGCCTTGACAAAATTTACATACCTTTTGTTAAAACAATATTAAATATACCGCCTTGACAAAATTTACAAGCCCCTTTTTAAAAAAAATACTTTAGGGCAAAAACTTTGTATACTTAATCTCATCATGATAAATTTTCTGAATTACATTATCTACTTTACCATTAGCTAAAATCATCTCAATATCATAATCACTACAAATTTTAGCCGCATCTAATTTAGTTTTAATACCACCAGTACCAAATTCATTAGTATCCCCTACTTCAATATTTATCGCTTCTACATTATCAACTACTTCCACCAAAGTAGCATCACTATGCTCCTTTGGATTTTTATCAAATAACCCATCAATATCACTAAGGATAATCAAAGTATCAGCATTCCAAAGCATAGCAGTGTAAGCAGCAAGAGTGTCATTATCCCCAATCTTAAGCTCTTCCACACAAACCGTATCATTCTCATTAATAATAGGCACAACTCCCTCATCAACTAAAGTAAACAAAGTATTTCTAATATTAAGCACACGATTATCAGCAAAAAAATCATCACGAGTTAGCAAAACCTGTGCAATAGTATAATCATACTTAGAAAAAGACTTCTCATAAGAAGCTAACAACCTCACTTGCCCAATAGCACAAAGAGCCTGCTTATAATGCATATCAGCCTTGCGACTCCACTTATTAATAGCAGAAATACCCGCAATCTTCGCTCCAGATGACACAATAATTACATCATTCCCCTCTTCCATTAACATAACCGCATCTTTACAAAGAGACTCAATAAACTGCTCATTAACAAATCCATCTGCATTAGAAATTGTGTTACTACCAACTTTAATAACTATCTTCTTTGTCTTTTTCATCACATACTCCTCCAAAACAATCTGTTATTTTACAAACAACAAAAAGGGAGAAATCCTCCCTTTTCTTAAAAAATATTAACGAATTTGGCCATCACCATGAATTATATATTTACTAGAAACTAAATGGTCTAGTCCAACAGGACCACGCACATGCATCTTCTGGGTACTAATCCCCATCTCACAGCCAAAGCCAAATTCACCCCCATCAGTAAATCTAGTTGACGCATTAACATAAACACATGCCGCATCAACATGTAGAGTAAACTTATTGGCATTTTCATAGTTATTCGTTACAATACACTCCGAATGCCCTGTAGAATACTGCTCAATATGCCTAATAGCCTCATCAATATCCTTAACAACCTTAACTGCAATAACGTAATCTAAAAACTCAGTAGCAAAGTCGCTAGGTGTAGCAGGCTCACAAGGAATTAACTTGCGAGTCTCTTCACACCCCAAAAACTTAACTACCCCATCAAAGTCCTTTACACATGCACCTAAAAAACTACGAGCAATATTTTCGTGCACTAATAAAGTCTCGATAGAATTACAAACTGAAGGACGTTGAATTTTAGCATTCTCAAAAATCCTAAGCGCCATATCCATAGACGCGCTCTCATCTATAAACAAATGGCAATTACCCACCCCAGTTTCTACCACTGGAACAGTAGCATTACTAACAACCATATTGATAAGCTCTGCTCCACCACGTGGAATAACAAGGTCAATATACTCATTAGCAGTAATAATCTGTTTAACAACATCCCTATTCATATCCTCAATAAGCATAACCGCATCACTAGGAATATTAACATTACTAAGCCCTTGCTTAATAGCAGCTACAATAGCCATATTAGAATTATGAGCCATACTACTACCCCTAAGCAAAATCGCATTACCAGACTTAATAGCTAAAACTACCGCATCTACAGTAACGTTAGGGCGCGATTCATAAATTATAGATATAACACCCATAGGCACAGTCTTCTTAAGAAGCTCCATCCCATTCTCCATAGTATGCCCATAACTACAAACTCCCACCGGGTCCTTTAAACCAATTACTACATCAATACTATTACAAATAGACTCCAAGCGAGCATAAGACAAACTAAGCCTATCAATAAGACTTTCACTAATGCCAATCTTCTTAGCTTGCACTACATCCTTATCATTAGCTGTCATAATAGATTGAGAATTTTCCAGCAAAGCATGTTTAATTTCATCCAGAACTTCATTCTTCTGCTTAGAACTAAGCGTCCTAAGTACTTTAGCCGCTGCCTTTAACTTCTTACCTTTTACTTCAACTTCCATTTATATACCTCACCTTTCAACTTACTTATAACCTACCTAACTCCTCACTACGATTTACACAAGCCCTTAACCCTTGTACCACACAATTTTCTAACCCTTCAGATTGCATAGCATCTAGAGCTGCAAAGGTTGTACCTCCATGAACTTTAATCTTATTCTCTAACTGCTCTAAAGATAGCGTAGAATTTAGAATGGTTTGAGCACTACCTTTCATAGATTGAGCAAACAGCCTTCTAGCCGTATTTTCATCAAATCCCATACGAACCGCTTCCTCCACAACAATCCTAGATAAGTAATAAAAATACCCTGGAGCTGAACCATTTAGCGCAACAACTTTACTCATAAGCTGTTCCTCTACATTTTCTACCACACCACAACTTGAAAAAAACTTAGTAACCTTATTAATCTGCTCATCAGTTGCCTTATGACAATGAGATAAAGCAAAACTACCCAATTGCTCTTGCGCAGCTAAAGTTGGCATACACCTAAAAAAAGTACAAGTTGACCCTAAATTATTAGAAAGCCACTCAATAGTAATCCCCGCAACCAAAGAAACTATCACACTTGCACCCTTAAGCTCCTCTACAATACTACGAATCATTTGAGGTGTCACCGCAATTACTACAACCTTACAATCCCCAACTAACTCAGTTATCGAATTATAAGTACGATAGCCTAAAGCACTATATTTATCTACCACACCTTTATTAACATCATACACACCAATTTTAGCATTATCATACTCACCACTCATACTAACACCTGTTAAAATTGCCGTTACTATATTTCCAGCTCCTATAAACCCAAACATATTAAACCTCTTTTCTATTTTTGTTTAAACACAATATCATTTTCTCTAACCATCCCCAACTTCTCTCTAGCCATCTGTTCAATATATTCTAGTGAACCCTGGGATATTTCAGTTTCTTGCAACTGCTCCAAAGTCATAGCCTGAAACTCCAGCTCCTCTTCAGTATCCCTAATCTGCAATTTTAACTCCCCTAAAGCTTGATTAACACTAATAGCACGCACACCTAACAATACAGTTAAACATGCACACCCAATACATATAACTTTATGTGCATTCATAAATTTATCCCCCTATGCTTCTTTTAATCATGATACCTAGTAATTTTATATTTGTAAACCCCAAAAAAACAAAATACACCCTTACGGGTGCAATTATATGGGGAGTGTTTGTATAAATATGTAAAAAAAGACTACTTCTTCTGAGAAAAACTCTTTTTAGCTATGTTAATTTCCGTCCTAACATCAGCATGTTTTAAAACTAACTGACGCTTTAAATAACGAACATGATCACGTCTTACAATATTATATTTGATTAAAAGGTCATTAATAATCCCAAGAGGGATAAGAAGTAATGAGATTGTCCATTTTATTGGAATTAAAAGCATACGAATGACAGCTTTTCCCCAAGCGATTAATTGATCAGAAATACTCATCAAGAACACACTAAACGTTAGAAAATAAAAGCTTGCCCCTAAAACAATCCCGAAAAAAGCAAATATCCGAATATTTGCATAGTTGTGCATATATAAAATTGAAAAAGCTATACAGCTACAAGTAACCCAATATAATAAATCTTCAATATGTACCATAATATCAAAGTGCTTAATTACCTTTCTAAAAATACGGAGTACATCATAAATAACACCCATCAAGACTCCAATGCGAAGGCACTCAAAAAACAAAAGAGCCTGTTCACTTACTAACTGATTATCCATAGTTACCACCCCCTTATTTAAATATCCCGAACAATCCAGATTTTTTCTTAGCAGGAGCAGCACCGCCGCCACTTTCTTCGTATATTAACCCAGAAATATGTCCTTCAACTATAAGCTCGCCACTATCTAAATTCATCTTAATAATATGCAAGTCAGTCCCCTCAATGTCCAAAAAACCATCGCTTACAGTCTCTAGCTCAATAACCTCCTCATCAAACGAAAACACATCTTTTACCGCAGTTAGTACAAGTCGTTTTCTATCCACCATGTTAACAGTATGTTTTTTAGTCATTTTATCATCCATTACTCAACCACTCCTTATAATCTCATATACACTAAGTATATTTAGAGGGTAATTATTTTATTCCAAATACGCAAACTATTTGCTAGTCTACAACACGATACATAGCCGACGTATCTTCTTTTTTCACATGCTCCTTTAGCTCCAACACCTCATATTTAACAGGAGAAGTACCAAAATTAATCTCAATAACATCACCCACACTAACCTTAGCCCCCGCTTTTGCAACCTTCCCATTAATCATAACCCTATTTTGGTCACAAGCCTCTTGCGCTACTGTCCTTCTTTTTATAATCCTACTTACTTTTAAATATTTATCTATCCTCATAACTTCTCTCCTTTTATATCCTCTATAAAGAAATAATTCCCTTTAAATTTAACTCCTCTAACACGCTTTCAATTTCTTAAATATCCTAGTTCTCTTAATTCATACTCAGACCCTACATTAAACCAATCATTCATACAAACGCCTCCAAAATAATTAATGCAAACTAAAGAGCTATAAAAAAATCTACACTTAAGTGTAGACTTTTTTAAGAATTTACTATATCCTTCAAGGCTTTACCAGCTTTAAACTTAGGCACTTTACAACCTGGGATTGTAATTTCCTCGTTAGTTTTAGGATTTCTACCTTTTCTTTCTTGTCTAAAAGAAACCTCAAACGTACCAAAGCCCACAAGCTGGATTTTACCTTCGTTTTTAAGCTCCTGCATAACCACTTCTTCAAATGCTTTAAGCGCTTTTTCTGTATCCTTCTTACTAAGTTCTGCTTTCTCAGCCATTGCTGATACTAATTCAGATTTATTCATCTTTTAACCCTCCGTTATTGATTGTATGTATCTAACCTTTATAACAGATAACATACATCTCAAAATAATTTGTACTGGAAATACGTTCCTAAATTATTTATAAATGTTTATTGCTATTTTGTCAAGCCAAAATCCGCAATTAGTACTAATTTTATGCCATAACTTATCAAAAGCCAGCAGATTTACCCTACTGGCTTGACATAATACCTTATTGCTCCATCTGTTTTCCAAGAAACCCGGCAGCAGATTGAACGAGCTTTTCTTCCACCTCGCCCATTTCGACCATCTGATTACCACCTAAAAATATAACAGAGCCAATTGCATCCCCTTCACATATAATAGGAGCGATAATTTCTGAAAAATAATTATCGGCATTACCATCTGAAAGAATAGGTACAAACTTACTATCATCTTTTCGGGCTTTTAGTATCGTACGACCCTCGATAACCTTCTCTAAGTTTCTACTAATATTTTTATCAAGAAATTCCTTTTTGGATGCTCCAGAAATCGCGATTATCTGGTCTTTATCTGAAATACAAGTAATATGGCCCGTTGCTTGTGCTAAAGACTCCGCGTATTCCTTAGCAAACGCACTTAACTCCCCTACAGGAGAATACTTTTTCAATATGACTTGGCCGTGGTTGTCAGTAAATATCTCTAACGGGTCTCCCTCTCTAATACGTAACGTTCTTCTTATTTCCTTCGGTATAACTACTCTACCTAAGTCATCTATTCTTCTAACGATGCCTGTTGCTTTCAAGTAAAACAACCTCCTTACTATCTGATGTCAAAACTAAACCGATGTCAAAACGGATACACCTGTTGTTATATCCTATTTGTATTATGGTAGTTTTAAGCTGATTATATGCATACATTTACAAAATTTTTCTAAACACAAAAAAATTATCCATTTAACCCCTTATATTCCACCTAAATGTGACACCTATTAGCTATTTTTCCATAAATTACATATTATATTCACATTTACATTTTTATACTTTTTTATATTATTATTAATCTAAATTGGGCAAAAATACTCCCTCTTCTATAGGCCCTTCCCACAGGTTTATTTTTATAAAATGGAAAAAAACTAGAGAAAATCCCTAGTTTATTCCGCTGGTATAGCCTCATTATCTACTGCTTCATCCGCTACACTAGCCTCATCATTCACTATTTCACCTGTTACATCCGCTTCGTCCACTACTAAATCATCTGCTACAGTCTCATTATTCACTATTTCATCTGTTACATCCGCTTCGTCCACTACTAAATCATCTGCTACAGTCTCATTATTCACTACTTCGTCCGTTTGAGGCTGTTCTGGTGTTAGTAACGTAATATCCTCAAATAATGCTGTTTTTTCCACATTAGCCGCTTCCATAAGGGTAATTAATTCATCCTCAGCAAAAATCATTCTAGCAAAAGTAATATATTCCTCGCGAATTTGTTCCTCATTTGCTGGAATAAACTCAATAGTTTGCCCAATATGATACCCATAACTAGTTTCTACCGGCTCTGGCCATATCTCTCCATCAGCTGCAGAAAACGCTGCTTCTTCAAACTCAGCAACCATTCTACCACGCCCAAAAGTATACTCGCCATTATTATATGCTGAACCAGGATCCTCAGAATATTCGCCCGCTAACTCGCCAATATCCTCACCTGCTTTAATTCTATCCAACAACTCATTAGCAAGCGCAAGTTTCTCTGCCTTAGCTTCTTCATCTAAAGGTTGATTCATCTCATCCACAGTGCTAATTAAAATATGTCTAGCTGTTACTGCTTCATAATAATATTTAGCTTCCTCAATCTCAGCCAAAATTTCCTCTTCAGATGGCATATAAACTGATCCTATTTTATCTTGAACTTTAGTTGAATATTCTGTACCAACTAACAATTTTACAATATCATCTTCACTAAATCTATACGTGTTAGCAATTTCACCGTTTATAGCCATAAAGTCAGCCGCATACCCCTCAAGCTCACTAATTTCATCTTGCGTCAATTCTATATCCAATTCAGCTGCCTCTTGTGTTGCCACCACCGACAAAATAGCAGACTCTAACGCTCTTTCTTTAGCCAAATCACCAATAGTTTGTCCTTCAATCTCCATATCAACTATGCTAGACATAGGGGTTCCTAACTGCATTTCAAAAAAACTTTGGGCACTCCACAGGTAGGCTCTGTATAATGATTCCGAAATTGATATTCCATTTACTACAGCTACAACATCTGAACTGACTGCTGCTTGAACGTTATTTACTGGTTCATTTGCACTACACCCAGTTAATGCTGACATAGACATTGCGGCCATTACTGCTACTGCTAATAATTTTTTACTCATCTCATTCGCTCCTTATGTTTTTTTTTTATTATTGTACCATAGCCTGCCTAATGCAAGCCTATGCTAACTCTTTTAAGGCAAGAACTAGTTTTTTAACATGTCCTATTAGCTCTTTACGATTTATATCTTTAACGTTAAAAGTTAAAGTCACTTGTTTACCTAACGTAACTTTTACTTTATCTTGGTAAATATCTACTACTTTAGAAAGTATAAGCGGATCTAGATGAACCACTTCATTAAATCTTATCATGATCATGTGTTGATTATGTGATATTAATGAAATTTCCAGGTCATTTGCAATAGCTTTTATCAATGCAATATCTACCAAATTATATACACTTTGAGGTAAGTCCCCGTACCTATCTTGCATTTCATCCACTATATTATCTAAATCCTTTTCAGTGCGAATTAAAGCAATCTTTTTATAAATATCCAATTTCTGCACTTCATCTATAATAAACGTACTTGGAATAAATGCATTAATTTTAATTTCAATAGTCGTCTCCACACTAGGCTTCACGTTTTCACCTTGCTCATAAAGAATAGCCTCTTTTAACATTTTAGAATACAAATCATACCCAATAGCTTCCATATGCCCATGTTGCTTAGCTCCTAATAAATCACCAGCACCCCTTATTTCTAAATCCCGCATAGCAATTTTAAAACCAGCTCCAAGTTGGGTAAATTGCCTAATAGCCTGCAATCTTCTTTCCGCCACCTCACTTAGTACCTTATCTTTTTTATAGAGAAGATACGCATACGCCCCTTTATCAGAACGTCCTACACGCCCTCTAAGTTGATACAATTGACTTAGTCCCATCTTATCGGCATCATTTATAATTATAGTATTAGCATTTGCAATGTCAAGACCTGTTTCAATAATTGTTGTACACACTAAAACAGAAATTTCCTTATTCATAAACTGTATCATAATTTTTTCCAGCTCTCTTTCACTCATTTGTCCATGAGCAAATGCCACTGTCGCTTGTGGTACCATAGCACTAATAGCCACTGCTGTCTCTTCTATATTTTTCACCTTATTATACAAAAAGTAAACTTGACCATCGCGATTTATTTCACGATTAATTGCATCTTTAATAAATTCGTCGCTATATTCCATAACATAAGTTTGCACAGGTACCCTTTTAAGAGGCGCTTCTTCAATTACACTCATATCCCGAATTCCAATTAAACTCATATGGAGAGTACGTGGAATAGGCGTTGCTGTAAGCGTCAAAACATCCACTTCGGTTCTAAGCTGCTTTAACTTCTCTTTATGAGTAACTCCAAAACGTTGCTCCTCATCAATAATAACCAATCCTAAATCATCAAATTTTACATCTTTAGAAAGCAACCTATGAGTACCAATAACAATATCCAATACACCCTTTTCTAAGGCCGCTAAAGTTTCCTTGATTTGTTTAGGCGTTCTAAATCTAGATAAGACACCAACGGAAATACCTTGAACCTCCATACGCTCCACAAACCGCTGATAATGTTGCTGCGCCAAAATAGTAGTTGGCACCAAATAAGCAACTTGTTTACGATTCATAACAGCTTTAAAAGCAGCGCGAATAGCAACTTCAGTTTTGCCATACCCAACATCACCACAAATTAATCTATCCATAATCTTATTACTTTCCATATCGCTTTTCACAGCATTAATAGCCTCAAGTTGGTCATCGGTTTCGCTGTAAGGAAACAACTCTTCAAACTCAGTTTGCCATACAGTATCAGGCTCATACGCAAATCCCCTCTGGTTTTCACGTTTGCTATATAAACTTATAAGCTCCTTAGCAATATCCGCAACAGCACCTCTAACTTTAGCTTTAGACTTTTTCCACTCAGGAGTACCTAAAGTATGGAGCTTAGGAATGTTATCATCAGAGCCAACATATTTTTGTACCATATCCATCTGATTAATATTAACATATAATACAGAATTTTCCGCGTATTGGATTTTTAAATTATCCCTACTTACCCCTTCAATTACAATTTGCTCAATACCTTGGAACACACCAATACCATGCATCTCATGAACAACATAATCACCAGGAAGTAACTCAAGAAAACTTTCAATTTTAGCCCCTTTATATTTTTTACGACTTTTATTCCTCTCCTTATCCTTACCAAACAAATCTTTATCAGTTAAAATAACAAAATTAATTCCCTCGTATAAAAAACCCTTACTTAGCGAACCCTTACTAATTATAATCTGTTTAGGGGCAGGAGTAGTATCAAGCTTATCACTATAGCTTAAAATAACTCCGCGTTCACTAAGCTCGTTAATGACCCGATCAGTCTTTGCCTTAGTACCCGAAAGTAAAATAGTAGCAAAACCTCCATTAACATATTTATTTAAGTCATTTTCTAAAATTTCAAAATTTTTATAAATACTGCTAGTTTCAACGGTTCTAATAGATAAAATATTTTTAGTCGAAAATTCCTCCATATTTGAGTCTAAATTTAAAAATCCTATACTACGCTTTTCAACCAACATATCTTTTACTTTATCAATGTTAAAAATAAATTTAGTTTGTGTTGGTAAAATATATCCAAACTCCAATCTATCCTTAATACTTTGTTCATATTCATGCCAAATTCTATTTAATCTATCACGACACTTCTTTATTTCAGTAATAAAAATAGTTTTTTCTTTAGTAAAATAATCTAACAAAGTCACTGTTTCAACGTTCATAAAAGGTGCATATAATTCAATCCCTGGTCTACTAACCCCATTTAACATAAACTCAATATCTTCAGACACTTTAGTCTTAATACGACTCGCCGCATCGTCTCTACCTAACGACTTTAACCTATCCACCGCAATATCTAGCTCTTTATTAATAGCCGGTATAGCGCTACTCACATCATCAAAAATAACCTCTTGATTTGGATAAATTGTAACCTTAGTAATATTATCAATAGACCGTTGTGTTAAAGGGCTAAACCTTCTAATTGAATCAATCTCATCATCCCACAGTTCAATACGAATTGGCATAATATGATTTGGGGAGTAAATATCAATAATCCCACCACGCACAGCAAACTGTCCTATGCCTTCAACCTTGGTATGTCTTTCATAACCTATCTTCAATAAAAATTTAGTTAACTTTTTAATATCTAGATTCTGTTCTTGAGTAATAGTAAGCGTAAACTTTTTCCACACATCTGGTGTAGATAATGGATTTAATAACGCTTCCACCGATACTACCACCACCGCATTTTTTTGCTTAGTAACCGCATTTAAAATACGCATTCTCTCTGCTGTAATATCCGTACTATGAACATCTGCATTATAAAATAAAATATCTCTACTTGGATATAAATATACTTTATCTTCCCCATATAAAAATTGCATATCTTCATAGATTAGCCTTGCCTCCGACTCATTAGGTGCCACCACTATAGGCGACTCGTCTAGATTATTCGCAAGAGCATATATTAAATGTGCTTTACAGGCATCTACGGTACCTGTTATAATCCCTATTCCTTGCTGTGTACACTGTGAAATAAACCTATGCCAACCGGGCAAACTGGCTAATGGTTCTATAAGTCCTTTCATAATTTAAAAACCTCCCTACCATAGCAATACTGTAATTCTCCTATAAGATAACGAATTTGTAAAGATGCTACCTACTTAAAGCATATTTATTCATCGCTGTATCTAACCCATATATAACGAAATTGTTAATAAAATCCTTAATATAAGGCATTTCATTTTTTAAATCTGTCATTTCTTGCTTAGTAAATTTCCCAAGCACATAATCAGCAAGGTCCCACCCTGGTGGTTTTTGTCCAACGCCAATTTTAATTCTAGGAAACTCTTTAGTACCTAAATGTTCAATAATATTTTTAATACCGTTATGCCCCCCCGCACTACCAGTCTTTTTTATCTTTGTTACTGCAACATCAAATGAAACATCATCGTATATTACTATTATATTCTCAGGTTGGAGCTTATAGAAATTCATACACGCTATAACTGCCTCGCCACTTAAATTCATATAAGTTTGAGGCTTCATAAAGATAACTTGTTCATTACCAATCTTACCTTCCCCAATATGTGACTTAAACTTATTTTTATCAATACGAATATCAGCGTGGTGAGCAATGTAGTCCACTGCATCAAATCCTACATTATGTCTTGTACCTAAATATTTTAATCCTGGGTTACCTAATCCTATTATTAATTTCATATTTAATTCTCCTAATTTATGGCCCGTTAATATAAAAAAAAATCCCGTAAGTCTCCGGAG